>NZ_JBDPMC010000216.1:0-1127 GCF_039871625.1 Micromonospora sp. B11E3
CTTCCGCACCGGGCGGCCGATCGCCGGGCGGAGCGTCAGAGGGGGAGGTGGTCTCCGCCTGCATGGCGTGGGACGGGCCGCGGGGTGGGGTGGTGGAGGCGAGCAGGATGGCGCTGGGGTCGGTGCCGGTCGTGGTGATCGGCTGCGGGTGTGCGGTGGTGTGGTCGGCCAGGAGGTTGGTGATGGTGGTGGGTCGTCCGGTGCTGTCGAACACGGCGAGTCGGGTGTTCGATGCGAACAGGTGTCGCAGCCACGGGTCGGTGGTCGGGTCGGGTGGTTCGGGTCGGTCCTCGGCGCCGGGGACCAGGCCGTCGCGCACCCTGATGGTCGGTGGTCCGGGTGGTCGTGGGTCGCTGTGGAGGGCGAACACGTGTTGTGGCCCGTTCGGCGGCGCGATCCTGACCACGACCATCGATCCCGGTGCCGCCCGCAGCGCGGCGAGTACGTCCTGTGGGGTGACTCCGTCGGGGTGGGCGACGCGTTCGGGTGTCGCGTCGAGGATGTCCAGGAGTTGCGGCCAGCTGGTGGTGGGTGCGAGTCGGCCGTCGGGTCCGAGGATCCGGTCGTCGGATACCGCCCGGTTGCCGAGCCGTTTGTATTGGGCTCTGAAGGCGTCGAGGGTGGCCTGGACGCACCACCACCACGGGTCGCGGCTGTTGCCAAAACCCACCTGTGTCTGATCGATCCAGTCGGCGACCCGCTGCGCGGACTCGGCCGCCGTGACGGCCGGCCCGGGCGCCGGGACCGCCGCCTCCGTTGCCGTGCTGGCCGGCTCGCCACGCCCGACCGGGTCGCCACCGGCCGAGTCGGCCGACGAGGACACGTCACTGAACGGATCCCTGTCCCCGATGTCGCGCTTGGCCGGGTCGCGACTGATCGGTTCGTCCAGTGCGGAGATCTCACTGGACGTGACGGTGTTGGTGGAGCTGCTATCGCGGCTGAAGATGTCGTCGCCGGAGACGGACATTCCACTGACCGTGACGGTATCGTCGGGCCTGCCATCGCGGCTGAACACGTCGTCGCCGGAGACGGACATCTCACTGACCGTGAAGGTGTCGTCGGGCCTGCCATCGCGGCTGAAGATGCTGTCGTAACCGGAGACGGACGTGTCATTGACCGACGTCCTG
>NZ_JBDPMC010000217.1:0-1108 GCF_039871625.1 Micromonospora sp. B11E3
GGCCCGTGCTGGAGACCGGCGGGGAGGTGATCTTCGGTATCGGCTCCGAGGGGATGGTGCTGGGGGACGTCACCCTCGATAATGTCGGTGCGGACGTTATTTCCGGGGCGCTGTCGGGGGCGGGGGGGTCGGCCGCGAGCGCGCTCGGGTTCGTCTTGAGTCGCGCCGTGATGCAGCCCCGGGTGCAGGTGCCTCGTATCGACTTCACGCCGGACGGTAAGCCGGTCATGCCGGTGGCGTCGACACCGGTTGGTGGGGACCCGTCCACGGGCTACCAGAGCGGGGTCGACGATCCGAAGGCTGTGGGTGCCGGCACGCAGGCCGCGCCGCCCACGCCGCCGCCCACCCCGCCGCCGCTGCCGGCAGTGAACCTGCGCACGCCGAAGCTGGACCCGTCGGTGCCGTCGTGGTCGGTGCCGTCGATGTCGGTGTCGGGTGCGCCGGCGCCGGAGTGGGTTGTGGCAGCTGGTGTGCCGGTGGTTGAGCAGTGGTATCGGTTCCAGCAGGATCTGGTGGATCGCTACGGTGGGCTGCTGGCCGGGGTGGCTCGGGCGGGCAAGAGCATGGCCGCGCTTGCCGTGCCGATCGAGCGGGTTTTCGCCGGGTGGGTCGACGCCCGGCAGGGTGATCCCGCTGTCCCGGCTTTCCTGTCCGCGGTCGGTCTGCCGGGTACCGCGCTCACCGAGGGGTATCTGACGGGTGTCCGGGAGCGGGCGGTGGCCCGGATGGCCGAGGCGTTGGCGTCCGCGGGTGAGCAGATCCCGCCGGCCGAGGTGCGGCCGGAGCAGGTGATCGCCGCGCTGCCGGCGGAGTTCGACCGGGAGGCGTTGCGCGCGATCGCGCACCTGGCCGCCGAACACCACATCGACCAGTACCTCGCCGCCGGCCTACCGACGGCCGCCAGCACGCCAACAGGCGCCGGGGCGGCGGTGCCGTCCGCCGCCGCGATCGAGGCGGTCAAGAGCGCCGTGCGGAACCGGATGGACCGAATCCTCGATGCGATCCTCGATACCTCCGCACTGCCCGCTGTGGTGGCCAGTCCCGGCGCCGCGCAGGTCAACGCCGTGGCGAACATGGTCCGGCAGACGGTCACCGACCTGCCCGCCCG
>NZ_JBDPMC010000218.1:0-1101 GCF_039871625.1 Micromonospora sp. B11E3
GCTCAAACTCCAAGTACCAAGCCCGCGGACCCAACGTAGACCGGCATAGCTACAAAGCCACCATCGCGATCGACATCATCACAAACCATTGCGAAACACCCGCCGGACCTTAACCGAGCGGCGTTGCTTCTAGTTGAGGATTGGGTTCAAGGAGGGGGCGATCAGCGTGAGTACTCGCCTGATCCTGATCAGCCACGCACCCACCGCAGCGACCCGGTCCTCTGCCTTCCCGCAGGACGAGCCACTCGACGCGCACGGTCTGGCGGACGCCACCGCGCTCGCCGATGCGCTGCCCCGCGCCGACGATGTGCGGTGCGCCCCGGCACTGCGCTGTACGCAGACCGCCACCGCTCTCGGGCTGGCTCCAGCCACCGACGAAGGGCTGCGTGACGGAGACCTTGGCCGGTGGGCTGGCCGTACCCTGGACGACGTCGCGGCCGGCGAACCGAACGCTGTCGCGGCCTGGCTCACCGACCCGGCGGCCGCGCCACACGGCGGAGAGTCTCTCCACGACCTGCTCGACCGGACGGGTGGCTGGTTGCGCGCGGTGCCGGCCAAGGGCCGTACGGTCATCGCCGTCACGCACCCCATGGTGATCCGCGCGCTTGTCGTCAACGCGATCGCCGCCACACCCGCGTCGTTCTGGCGGATCGACATCGCCCCGCTCACGAAGACGGTGCTGCGCGGCGGCGCCGGACGCTGGACCCTACGCGCGACCGCAGGCCCGTTACGCTGACCCGGGCCGACGCATCGTCGCGATGACCAGCCTGAAAGCGCTCACCGTTCGCAGGCCGCCTGGGCTGAAAGGTGCGGCCCGTCAGCGCCGCTGGTCGAATCGCGCCGGGTCCGCTGGCGTCGATAGGCTCGGCGACGGCGGCCACGGTCATGTCGTCGAGCACGTCACCGAGCCACAGCGGCCGGGGCATCCGATCAGCGGACGGTCGGGGACGGGTTCACCGCCAAGACGGTCGAGCGCTTAGAGCCTGGTAAATAAGGGTTTCAGGTGTGTTGGTGACGGGCGAGGCGGCGAGCCATGACGATGACCATGGCCCACTGGACCATCGCGGCGTGGTGCTTGGGTAGCCGTTCGTAGTCACGGAC
>NZ_JBDPMC010000219.1:0-1092 GCF_039871625.1 Micromonospora sp. B11E3
CCGTTCCTGTCAGCAGGTCCAGGAACTCGCCCGGCGCAACGTCCGCCGGCGGCGGCAACGCCGAGCCGAGCGCCGCTGGCACCCCTGCCCCCTCCGTCGAAAGCGATGTCGGCGCTGCCGGCGAGCCCGGGGACCCACCCGCTCCGCCGGTCTCCGTCCGCAGCCAATGTGGGAGAGCCAATTCTTCCGATATATAGGGCAACTGCGGATCACCGGCGTAAAAATGCAGGCCACCGTGAGGCTGCTGCCCTGTCGGCTCATATTCGATGCGCTGACGCTTCGGCTCAGGTCCCGACTCCGGCGAGCCAGGCGTCGCTGGCCCCCCTGGCCCCTCCGTCAAAGAGTCAGGCGCCGGTGTCGGCGCTGCCGGCGAACTCGGGGACCCACCCGCTCCGCCGGTCTCCGTCCGCAGCCGATCCAGGAAAGCCGATGGTTCCGACATGTCGAACGGTTTCGGGTCATGGTCAAGATCCAGGCCATCATCAGACCAGCCGCCTTCCGCACCCGACGGCCGATCGCCGGGCGGAGCGTCAGAGCCGGCCGGGCCCCATTCCATCGCCGCCGGCCGACCAGGCAACGAACGGGACGACACGTCCAACGACTCAGACTCAGACTCAGACTCAGACTCAGACCCGGACTCAGACTCATACCCAGACGACTCAGACCCGGACGACCCCACCGACCGTGGCGCCACCGTGGGAACCACAAACGAATCAGCCACCGCCAGGAACTCGCGGGTCTCCCGATCCTTGAACCCAGGCTCATGCAGATGATCCTCACCCGCCGGCCCGGTCTCCCTCAGCAAATCCTTGGGCGAACCTTTGTGACGAAGCCCAGCGTAGTGCTTCAGCTCATGCCCATACCGCCAATGACGAAGACCCGCAACCCAATGGTCCTGCTGGATCCGACCCTCCGACTCATCCTCACTGACCCACACATCCTCGCTCTCCCGCAGAGCATCACCGAAAGGACTCAGCCGCACCTTCGACCGGACCTCGCTGGACACCGGATCGAACACCACCTCGACCCGCGGCCCACCCCCAACCCCCACAGCCCGATTGGTCTCCACCACCCACTGCTCAACCGCACCCA
>NZ_JBDPMC010000022.1:0-95127 GCF_039871625.1 Micromonospora sp. B11E3
GTACACCCGACACCTGTACGCCGTCCGCACAAAACCAGTCATACCAGAAAGGACAGTCATGGCTGACGGCACGTCCGCCATTCCTCCCCGCCCTGAAGGGCGGGGCATCCTGGCGGTGATCCGGTGAACGACCCGGCCGCCGCCCCCGGTCGGGCCCGTCGGCCGGGTAGCCGTTCGGGCACCGCCGCCGGGTCGGGCCGGGAGGTGCCCGGGCGGAGTCTCCGTCCGAGGGCGGTCGCGCCGGGACCCGGTTGGCAACGTGATCGAGGCAGGGCGACCGGCCGGCCGGCGCCGCCACCGGCGCGACCCGCCGGCCGGCGCCGCGCCGGGCACGGCGGAGAGGGGACCCGATGACGCAGACGCCGCGGACCGCCGTCCGGCCCGCCAGCCCTCGCGCCGTCACCAGCGGCGCGGGACGGAGCCGTCTGGTGTTCCTGCTGCCCGGACGGGCCGCCGCCCGGCCCGGGATGGGCCGCGCCGCGTACCACGCCGAACCGGTGGTGCGGGCCGAGGTCGACGCCGCCCTCGCCGCCCTCGCCGCCCTGGACGGCCCGCTCGCCGACGGCACCCGCGAGGTGCTGCTCGGCCCCGCGACCGGGGACGTCCCCGCCGGGCTCGCCGACCCCGCGCTGTTCGTCCTCGAGTACGCGCTGACCCGGCTGCTCGCCGACCGCGGCCTGACCCCCGACGCGGTCCTCGGGTACGGCGTCGGGGAGGTCACCGCCGCCTGCGTGGCCGGGGTGCTCGACCCGGCCGACGCGCTGCGCCTGGTGGCCGCCCACGGCCGGCTGCACGCCGACCTGCCGCCCACCGCCACCCTCGCCGTCGGGCTGCCCTACGCCGACGTCGCCGCCCAGTTGGCCCCCGAGGTCCGCCTCGTCGCCCTCGACACGCCCGAGTCCTGCGTGGTCGCCGGGCCGGAGCCGGAGCTGCGGCGACTGGAGCGGACGCTCGCCCAGCTCTACGTGACCTGCCACCGGCCGGCGGCGCCCGTCGCGGCGCACCCGGACCAGGTGACCCCCCGGCTCGGCGAGGTGGCCGCCGCCCTGGCCGGCGCCGCCCTGCGAGCGCCGGCGATCCGCTGGCTGAGCACGGTCAGCGGCCGGCCGGTCAGCGCCGACGAGGCCGGGGACCCCGACCACTGGCTGCGACAGCTGCGCCAGCCGGTGCGGTTCGCCGAGGCGGCCCGGCAGCTCGCCGGCGACGACCGGCTGGTGGAGGTGGGGCCGGGGGACACGCTCGCCGCCCTGCTCCGGCAGACCACCCCCGGCGTACCGGTGCTGCCCGCCCTGCCCGACGGCCCCGACGGCGACGGCCCGGCCACCGTGCTCGCCGCCCTGCCCGACGGCCACGACGCCCCGGCCGCCGCGCCGGGCCGGGACCGACCTGACCCGACGAACGACACGCGAGCCGGCACGCCCCGGCCCGGGAGGAGCGACTGATGGAGCACGAGGGCATCGAGGACGTCTACGAGCTGTCCCCGATCCAGGAAGGGCTGCTGTTCCACAACCTGTACTCGCCGGGCAGCGGCATCTACCTGGAGCAGGTCACCATGCGGATGCGCGGCCCGCTCGACGTGGCCGCGTACCAGCGGGCGTGGCAGACCATCGTGGACCGGCACGCGGTGCTGCGCACCAGCTTCCACTGGGAGGGCGTCGACAAGGCGCTGCAGGTGGTACGCCGGGACGTGCCGTTCCCCATCGAGGTGCTGGACTGGCGCGACGCCGACCCGGACGCGCAGCGCGAGCGGTACGACGCGTTCGCCCTCGACGACCGGATGACCGGCTTCGACTACGCGGTCGCCCCGCTGATGCGCGGCAAGCTGATCCGCTTCGCCGACGAGGAGTGGGAGTTCTTCTGGAGCTTCTCCCACCTGCTGATGGACGGCTGGTCGTTCGGGCTGGCGTTCGCCGAGCTGACCGCCCTGTACAACGCGTACGCCACGGGCGGCAGCGCGGACCTGCAGCCGGCCCGGCCGTACCGGGCGTACCTGTCCTGGTGGGCCCGGCAGGACCGGTCGGCGACCGAGGACTTCTGGCGGGGGTACCTGGCCGGCCACACCTCGCCGGACGCCCTGGAGCTCGGCCCCGCGCCGGCCGAGCCGCTGCCCGCCGGCGAGCCCACCCACGCCGTCCTGCCCACCCCGGAGCTGCTGGAGCAGATCCCGGCGCTGACCGCGTTCGGCCGCGAGCACGGGCTGACCCTGAACACCCTCATGCAGGGCGCCTGGATGATCGTGCTGAGCCGGCACCTCGGCCGCGAGGACGTCGTCGCCGGCTCCACCGGCACCCAGCGGCCCGCCACGCTGACCGGCGCCGAGCGGATCATGGGGCCGATGCTGGCCACCACGCCGGTGCGCGCCCGGGTCCGCGACGACGCCCACCTGATCGACTGGCTGCGCGAGCTGCAGAACGACATGGCCCAGGCCCGCGAGCACGCCGACATCTCCCTGACCGACCTGCGCGGGCTGGCCGACCTGCCGGGCAACCGGCCGCTGTTCGAGCTGGACCTGGCCTTCGAGAACGTGCCGGTGCCGGAGATGGCGCTGCACGAGGTGGAGCTGGTCGAGTCCACCTACGACGGCCGCCCGCACTTCCCGATCACGATGATCGTGATGCCGGGCGAGGCGATGCCGGTGCCCCGGATGGTGTACGACCAGACCCGGTTCACCGAGTCCGCCGTGCGCCGGCTGGTCGACCAGTTCTCCGCCACGCTGACCAACATGACCCTGTACCCCGGCCTGCGGCTGGGTGACATGGACATCATGCCCACCGAGCAGTGGCGGGAGGTGCTGCTGGAGTGGAACTCCACCGAGCCGCAGCCCGTCGCGGCCCTGCCCGAGCTGTTCGCCCGCGCGGCGTCCGCCGCCCCGGACGCCCCCGCGCTCACCTACGCCGGACAGACGCTCAGCTACGCCGAGCTGGCCGCGCGCGCCAACCGGCTCGCCCAGCACCTGCGCGCGGTCGGCGTACGGCCCGGCGACCGGGTCGGCCTGTGCCTGCAGCGGTCCCTCGACACCGTCGTCGGGGTGCTCGGCGTGCTCACCGCCGGGGCCGCGTACGTGCCGCTGGACCTGGGGCACCCGGCCGAGCGGATGCGCTGGATCCTCGCCGACGCCGACGTCACCGCCCTGGTCACCCACGACGCGGTCGGCGACGCCGCGCCCGGGTTCGCCGCCACCGTGGTCAACCTCGACACCGACGCCGAGGCGATCGCCGCCCGGCCGGCCGAGCCGCCGGCCGACGGCCCCGGCCCGGACGACGTGGCCTACCTGATCTACACCTCCGGCTCCACCGGCCACCCCAAGGGCGTGCTGGTCAGCCACGCGAACGTGGCCCGCCTCGTCGCCGGGGCGGCCACCCTCATGGAGCTGTCCGCCGACGACGCGTGGAGCATGGTCCACTCGTACGCCTTCGACGTGTCCGTGTTCGAGATGTGGGGCGCGTTCTCCACCGGCGCCCGGCTGCTGGTCGTGCCGCACGAGACGATCCGCGACCCGGAGGCGCTGCTGGCGCTGCTCGGTGCCGAGCGGGTCACCGTGTTCAGCCAGACCCCGTCGGCGTTCCGCCAGTTCATGGCGCCGGCGCTGACCGACGGCGCGGCCCGGCTGCCGCTGCGCTACGTCATCTTCGCCGGCGAGTACCTGGACACCCCGGTGCTGGGCCCCTGGTTCGACCGGTACGGCGACGCCCAGCCCCGGCTGGTCAACATGTACGGCATCACCGAGACCACGGTGCACTCGACGTACCGGGAGATCACCCGCGCCGACGTCGGCGGCCCGGTCCGCAGCAACGTCGGCCGGCCCCTGCCCGACCTGCGCATCTACCTGCTCGACGAGCGGGGCATGCCGGTGCCGCCGGGGGTGCGGGGCGAGATCTACGTCGCGGGCGCCGGGGTCACCCTCGGCTACCGCAACCTGCCCGAGCTGACCGCCCAGCGCTTCCTGCCCGACCTGTACGCCGGCGAGGGCGAGCAGCGGATGTACCGCTCCGGCGACCTCGCCCGGTGGACCGACGACGGGGAGTTGGAGTTCCTCGGCCGCGCCGACCAGCAGGTGAAGATCCGCGGCTTCCGGGTCGAGCCGGGCGAGGTCGAGGCGGTGCTGCGGGAGCGGCCGGAGATCGCCGATGCGGTGGTGCTGCCCCGGGAGATCGCCGGGGACACCCGACTGGTGGCGTACCTGGTGCCGGCCGACGGCGCGACGGTGCGCGACGCCGACGTGACCGCCGGCCTGCGCGCGGTGCTGCCGGAGTACATGGTCCCCGCCCACTTGGTCACCCTGGACCGGTTCCCGCTCACCCCGAACGGCAAGACGGACCGGGCCGCCCTGCCCGGCTTCGACGGGGCCCGGCCCGACCTGGACCGGGAGTACGTCGCCCCGCGTACCCCCACAGAGGAGGCCGTCGCGGCGGCCTGGCGGGAGATGCTCGGCGTGGAGAAGGCCGGCGCGTACGACGACTTCTTCGCCCTCGGCGGGCACTCGCTGCTGGCCACCCGGGTGGCGTTCAAGCTGCGCGGCACGCTCGGCGTGGAGGTGCCCGTCCGCGCGATCTTCGACCACCCGGTGCTGGAGCGGCTGGCGGGCGCGATCGACGAGCTGGCCAGCCGCCCCGCCGCCGCCCCGCCGGTGATCGCCCGCCAGGCGCGGGTGGCGCAGCGGGTCTGAATCCGTCGTCGGCCCGCCGGGTTTCCCTGCCCCGGCGGGCCGCGGCCGCCGCCCCGCTCCACCCCCGCCCGCATCGCATCGTTTCGTGCCACCGCAGAGGAGTTCGCGCGTGAGCGCGAGGAGTGAGCCGGTTCTGCGAGCCCCGCAGCCGCGAACTAAGGAGCCACAGTGAGCGTCGATGACAACCCGGTCCGCACCCGGGAGGCGTACCTGCTGCCGACCTCGTACGGGCAGCGCCGGCTCTGGTTCCTCGACATGCTCGAACCGGCCAGCGCCACCTCGTACACCGAGCACGGCGCGTTGCGGATCTCCGGCGAGCTGGACGTCGCGGCCCTGCGCGCCGCCGTCGCCGCGATGGTGCGCCGGCACGAGACGCTGCGCACCGGCCTGGTGCTGGTCGACGGCGAGCCCGTGCAGGCCGTCGCCACCGAGCTGACGGTGCCGGTGCAGGAGGTCGACGCCACCGGCCGGGTTCCGGCCGGCGCGGACACCGACGCGGTGCACGCCGAGCTGGCCGACGACATCAGGGAGCTGCTGCGTCGGCCGTTCGACCTGACGTCGCCGCCGCTGTTCCGGGTGGTGCTGTACCGCCTCGGCCCGGACGACCACGTGCTCGTCGTCGCGTTCCACCACGCCGTCTACGACCAGTGGTCCGGCGCGGTGTTCGTCCGGGAGCTGCTGGCCTGCTACGACGCCGCGGTGGCCGGGGTCGAGGCGACGCTGCCCGAGCTGCCCGTGCAGTACGGCGACTTCGCCGCCTGGCAGCGGGAGTGGGTCGGCGGCGAGGAGGAGTCCGGCCAGCTCGCGTACTGGGAGCGGCGGCTGGCGGGGCTGCCGCCGCTGGAGCTGCCCACCGACCGGCCCCGCCCGGCCGCGCAGACCTTCGAGGGCGCCACCGTCGACGCGGTGCTGCCCGCCGAGCTGGTCACCGCGCTGGACCGGCTGGGCCGCGAGCACCAGGCCACGCTGTTCATGACGGTGCTCACCGCGTTCTCCGCCGTGCTGGCCCGGCACTCCGGCCAGGACGACCTCGCCGTCGGCACCCCCGTCGCCGGGCGGCGCGCGCCGGAGCTGGAGCACCTGGTCGGCTTCTTCGTCAACAACCTCGTGCTGCGCGTCGACGCGAGCGCCGACCCCGGCTTCGCCGACCTGCTCGGCCGGGTCCGCGACACCTGCCTCGACGCGTACGCCAACGGCGACGTGCCGTTCGAGCGGGTCGTGGAGCGGCTGCGCCCCGACCGCGACCTGGCCCGCAGCCCACTGTTCTCGGTGATGTTCGTCTTCGGCAACGTGCCGCTGCCCGCCCTGCGGGCCACCGGCATCACCGCCGAGCTGTTCCGGGTGGACCCGGGCACCGCGAAGTTCGACCTGTTCGTCACCTGCGTGCCGCGCGCCGACGGCGCGCTGACCGTCACCGCCGAGCACAACGCCGCGCTGTTCGACCCGGCCACCGCCCGCCGGCTGCTGGACCACCTGCGGCTGGTGCTCGACGCGGCGGTCGCCGCCCCCGGCCGGCCGCTGTCGGAGCTGCCGCTGCTCGCCGACGCCGAACGCGACCAGCTCGTCGAGTGGGGCCGCGGCCCGACCCGGGAGGCGCCCGCCGACACCCTGCCCGCCCTGGTCGCCGCCCGGGCCGCCGCCGACCCGGGCCGCACCGCGGTCAGCGGCGCCTCCGGCCCGCTCAGCTACGCCGACCTGGTCGCCCGGGCGCAGCGGATCGCCGCCGCGCTGCACGCCGCCGGCGTACGCCCCGGGCAGCTCGTCGGCGTGGCCGTCGACCGGGACGCCGACCTGCCCGCCGCGCTGCTCGGTGTGCTCGGCGCCGGGGCCGCGTACCTGCCGATCGACGTCGCGCTGCCCGCCGAACGGGTCCGCTTCGTCCTCGCCGACTCCGGGGCCGCGCTGGTGCTCGCCGACGCGGCCACCGCCGACGCGCTGCCCGGCGACGTCGCGGTGCTGCGCGTCGACGGCGACCTGCCCGCCGCCGACGCGTGGCCGGCCAAGCCCGGCCCCGACGACCTCGCGTACGTCATCTACACCTCCGGCTCCACGGGCACCCCGAAGGGCGTCGCCGTGCCGCACCGGGCCCTGGGCAACCTGCTGGCCACGATGGCCGAGCGGCCCGGCCTCGGCCCGGAGACCGTGCTGTGCGCGGTCACCACGCTCTCGTTCGACATCGCCGCCCTGGAGCTGTTCGGCCCGCTGACCGTCGGCGGCCGGGTCGACGTGGTGCCCCGCGACGTCGCCGCCGACGGCCCGCGACTCGCCGCGCACCTCGCCGCCGCCGGGGCGACCGTCGTGCAGGCCACCCCGGCGACCTGGCGGCTGCTGCTGGCCGCCGGCTGGCGCCCCGGCCCCGACCTCGCCGTCTGGTGCGGCGGCGAGGCGTTCCCGCCGGACCTGGCCGGCGCCCTCGCCGCCACCGGCGCGCCCGTGTGGAACCTGTACGGGCCGACCGAGACGACGGTGTGGTCCACGGTGCACCGGGTCACCGGCGACGAGGACCCCGTGCCGCTGGGCGGTCCGGTGGCGAACACGGAGCTGCTGGTCGTCGACGGCGCGGGCCGGCGGTCCCCGATCGGCGTGCCGGGCGAGCTGTGGATCGGCGGCGCCGGGGTGGCGTCGGGGTACTGGCGCCGCGACGAGCTGACCGCGCAGCGGTTCGTGGCGCACCCGGAGGCGCCGGGCGCGCGGGTGTACCGCACCGGCGACGTGGTGCGCTGGCGGGCCGACGGCTCGCTGGAGTACCTGGGCCGGGCGGACTTCCAGGTGAAGGTGCGCGGACACCGCATCGAGCTGGGCGAGATCGAGTCGGTGCTGCGGGCGCACCCGCAGGTCCGCGACGCGGTGGTGGTCGTCCGCGAGGACACCCCCGGCGACCAGCGCCTCGTGGCGTACCACGTCGGCGACGCCGACCCCGACGAGCTGCGCGCCGCCTGCCGCGACCGGCTGCCCGAGTACATGGTGCCGGCCACGCTGGTGGAGCTGCCCGAGCTGCCGCTCACCGGCAACGGCAAGGTCGACCGGCGGGCCCTGCCCGCCCCCGACCCGGCCCGCCGCGCCGGCGCGTACGAGCCCCCGCGCGGGGAGGCCGAGGAGCGGCTGGCCGCCATCTTCGCCGACGTGCTGGGGCTGGACCGGGTCGGCCGCGACGACGACTTCTTCGCCCTCGGCGGGCACTCCCTGCTCGCCACCGGCCTGGTCGGCCGGATCGCCGCCGAGCTGGGCAGCGAGGTGCCGGTGCGGGCCGTGTTCGCCCAGCCCACCGTCGCCCGGCTCGCCGCCGTGCTGAACCTCGGCGGCCCGTCCGGCAGCCCGGAGCTGGCCGCCGCGCCGCGCCGGCCCGACCCCGACGGCCGGGTCCGGCTGCCCGCCTCGTTCCAGCAGCGCCGGGTCTGGTTCCTCGCCCAGTTCGAGCCGGACACCGCCGCCGCCTACCACCTGTACGGCGGGCTGCGGCTGCACGGCCGGCTCGACGCGGCCGCCCTGCGCGCCGCCGTCGACCTGGTGGTGCGCCGGCACGAGACGCTGCGCACCGGGTTCGCCGCCGTCGACGGCGAGCCCGAGCAGGTGATCCACCCGGCCGTGCCCACCCCGCTGTCCGAGGTGGACCTGACCAACGCCGGCGACCCGGACGCGGCCCTGGCCGGCCTGCTCCGCGACGCCGCCACCCGCCCGTTCGACCTGGCCGCCCCGCCGCTGCTGCGGGTCGTCCTGGCCACCCTCGGCGCCGACGACGCGGCGCTGCTGGTCACCCTGCACCACGCCGTCGGCGACCGGCTGGCCGTCGAGGCGCTGACCACCGAGCTGTCCGCCGCGTACGCCGCCCTGGCCGCCGGCGGCGAGCCGCAGCTGCCCGACCTGCCCGTCCAGTACGGCGACTACGCCGTCGCCCAGCAGCGCTGGGCCGACGGCCCGGCCGAGCGGCGGCAGCTCGACCACTGGCGCCGCCAGCTCGCCGACCTGCCGGTGCTGGACCTGCCGACCGACCGGCCCCGCCCGGCCGTGCAGACGTACCGGGGCGCCACCCGCACCGCCGAGCTGCCCGCCGACCTCGTGGCCCGCCTCGACGCCCTCGCGGCCGGCCGCGGCGGCACCCTGTTCATGGCCCTGCTCGCCGGGTACGCGCTCACCCTGTCCCGGTACGCCCGCACCGTCGACGTGCCGGTCGGCTCGCCGATCTCCGGCCGGTACCGCCCCGAGCTGGAGCCGCTGATCGGCTACTTCACCAACAACCTGGTGCTGCGCACCGACCTGGCCGGCGACCCCACCGTCGGCGAGCTGGTCGACCGGGTCCGCGACACCTGCCTCGACGCGTACGCCAACGCGGACGTGCCGTTCGAGCGGCTCGTCGAGCGGCTGCGCCCCGACCGGGACCTCGCGCACAGCCCGCTGTTCCAGGTCATGTTCATCGCCGCGCACCTGCCTGCGCCGTCGCTGCGCCTCGGCGACGTCGACGCCACGCCGCTGCGCGCCCCGGAGACCGCCGCCAAGTACGATCTCACGTTCACCGTCTTCCCCGCCGGCTCGGACACCGTGGCGCAGACGGTGGTCGCCGAGTACAACACCGACCTGTTCGACGCGGCCACCGTGGACCGGCTGCTCGCCCACTACCGGCTCGTCCTCGACGCGTTCGCCGCCGACGCCGACCGGCCGCTGTCCGCGCTGCCCGTGCTGCCCACCGAGGAACGGGCCCGGCTCAACCGGTGGGGCACCGGCGCCCGCCCGGCCGTGCCGGAGGCCAGCCTCGACGCGTACGTCACCGCCCGGTTCGCCGAGTTCGCCGAGCGGGTCGCCGTCGCCGACGAGGCCGG
Organism: Micromonospora sp. B11E3; assembly: GCF_039871625.1. Lineage (NCBI taxonomy): Bacteria > Bacillati > Actinomycetota > Actinomycetes > Micromonosporales > Micromonosporaceae > Micromonospora > Micromonospora sp. B11E3. The sequence continues at coordinate 9,481 of NZ_JBDPMC010000022.1, forward strand.
CTCCCTGACGTACGCCGAGCTCGACGCCCGGGCCTGGCAGCTCGCCCGGCACCTGCGCGCGGCCGGCGTGACCCGCGGCGACCGGGTGGCGCTGTTCGCCGAGCGCTGCTGCGACGTGCTCGTCGCGCTGCTCGGCGTGCTCCGCGCCGGGGCCGCGTACGTGCCGGTCGACGTGGACTTCCCCGCCGAGCGGGTGGCGTTCATCCTGGCCGACTCCGGCGCGTCCGTGGTGCTCACCCAGGCCGGCCTGGTCGACCTGCTGCCCGAGCTGCCCGAGGCGGTCACCGTCGTCCGGCTGGACGCCGACCGCGCCGCCGTCGCCGCCCACCCCGCCGAGCCGCTGCCCGAGCGCACCGGCCCGGACGACATCGCGTACCTGATCTACACCTCCGGCTCCACCGGCCGCCCCAAGGGCGTGGTGCTGCCGCACCGGCCGGTGGTGAACTTCCTGCTCACCATGGCCAACCGGCCCGGGATGCGGCCCGAGGCCGTGGTCGGCGCCGCCAACACCCTGTCCTGCGACATGCCGGTGCTCGACGTCTACCTGCCGCTGGTGGTCGGCGCGCGGATCGAGATGATCCCGCACGCCACCGTCGTCGACGGCGAGCGGCTGGCCGAGCGGCTGGCCCGCAGCGGCGTCACCTACCTCCAGGGCACCCCGACCACCTGGCGCCTGCTCCAGCAGGCCGGCTGGCGCCCGCCCGTCGGGTTCACCGCCCTGGCCGGCGCGGAGCGCGTCCCCGCCGACCTGGCGCACTGGCTGTACGGCGCCGGCGCGGACGTCTGGCACCTGTACGGGCCGACCGAGACCACGGTCTGGTCGACGGTGTACCGGGTCGTCGGCGGCGAGGACCCGCTGCCGCTGGGCGGCCCGGTGGCGAACACCGAGCTGCTCGTGGTGGACGCCGAGGGCCGGCGGGTGCCGATCGGGGTGCCCGGCGAGCTGTTGATCGGCGGCGCCGGGGTGGCGTCCGGGTACTGGGACCGGGAGGAGCTGACCGCGCAGCGGTTCGTGGCGCACCCGGAGGTGCCCGGCGCGCGGGTGTACCGCACCGGCGACGTGGTGCGCTGGCGGGCCGACGGCTGGCTGGAGTTCCTGGGCCGGGTGGACTTCCAGGTGAAGGTGCGCGGGCACCGCATCGAGCTCGGCGAGATCGAGTCGGTGCTGCGGGCCAACCCGCAGGTCCGCGACGCGGTGGTGGTCGTCCGCGAGGACAACCCCGGCGACCAGCGCCTCGTCGGCTACGCCGACCTGCACCACCCCGACGCCGTCGACCGGCCCGCCCTCGCGGGCGAGCTGCACGCCGCGTGCCGCGAACGGCTGCCCGACTACATGGTGCCCTCGGCCCTGGTGCTGCTCGACGCGCTGCCGCTGACCGCCAACCGCAACAAGGTCGACCGGGCGAAGCTGCCCGCCCCGGACGGCCTGCGGCCGGACATCGGCGCGTACGACGCCCCGCGCGGGGCGGCGGAGGAGCGGCTGGCCGCCATCTTCGCCGACGTGCTCGCGCTGGACCGGGTCGGCCGCGACGACGACTTCTTCGCCCTCGGCGGGCACTCCCTGCTCGCCACCCGGGTGGTGTCCCGCATCCGCGACGCCCTCGACGTGGACCTGCCGGTCCGGGCCGTCTTCGCCACCCCGACCGTCGCCGGCCTCGCCGCCGCCCTGCCCGCCGGCGACGGCACGACCGCGCCGGACGCCGGTGCCGGGGCGGCCGCGCCGGCCGCCGAGCCCGCCGCGCTGCCGCCGATCCCCGCGCAGTTCCGGATGCCGCAGGTCGGCGGCGACCTCGCCGGCCGGTACGTGCTGCCGGCGTCCTCCGGCCAGCGCCGGCTGTGGTTCCTCGCCCAGCTGGACCCGGCCGGCTCCGGGGCGTACACGGTGGACAGCGCCGTCCGGCTCACCGGAGCCCTCGACCCGGACGCGCTGCACGCCGCGCTGAACGCCGTGGTGGCCCGGCACGAGACGCTGCGCACCTCGTTCCACGAGGCCGACGGGGAACCGGTGCAGGTGGTCTCGCCCGCCGCCGTCGTGCCGCTGGAGCGGGTGGAGTTGACCGACCCCGGCGCGCTCGACGACACGCTCACCGAACTCTCCGGCGTCCCGTTCGACCTGCGGACCGCGCCGCTGCTGCGGGCCACCCTGGTCCGGCTCGCCGCCGACGAGCACGTCCTGCACCTGGCCCTGCACCACGCCATCTGCGACCGCTGGTCGGTGCAGATCCTGGCCCGCGACCTGGTCGCCGCGTACGCCGCGGTGACCGGCGCCGGCGGCGAGGCGCTGCCCGCGCTGGGCGTGCAGTACGGCGACTACGCCGCCTGGCAGCGGCAGTGGACGGCCAGCCCGCCCGCGGCGGCGCAGCTGGCGTACCGGCGGGACCGGCTGGCCGACCTGCCGGCCCTGGAACTGCCCACCGACCGGCCCCGCCCGGCGACCCGCGCCTGGCGCGGCGACCTGCGCTGGGACCGCATCCCCGCCGACGTCGTCCGCCGGGTCACCGAGGCCGGGCGGCGCCGCTCCGCCACCCTGTTCATGGTCGGGCTGGCCGCCTGCCAGCTGACGCTCGCCCGGTACAGCGGCCAGCGGGACTTCGCCGTCGGCTCGCCCGTCGCCGGCCGGCCCCGCACCGAGCTGGAACCGCTGGTCGGGTTCTTCGTCAACAACCTGGTGCTGCGCGCCGACCTCACCGGCGCGCCGACGGTCGGGGAGCTGCTGGACCGGGCGCGCGCCACCTGCCTGGACGCGTACGCCCACGCCGACGTCCCGTTCGACCAGCTCGTCGAGGAGCTGCGGCCGGTGCGCGACCGGGCGCAGACGCCGCTGTTCAACGTGCTGTTCGCGGTGCAGAACACCCCGGCCGCGGCCCGCGCCATGGGGACGGTCGAGGTCGCCCCGGTCGACCTGCGCCCCGGCACCGCCCAGTTCGACCTGTCGATCATGCTGGTGCCCGACCCGGACGGCGACCTGCGGCTGCGCGTCGAGTACGACGCCGAGCTGTTCGACGCCGCCACCGTGGACCGGATGGCCGCCCAGTTCCGGCTGGTCCTGGAGGAGCTGGCCGGCGACCCGGCCCGCCCGGTGGCCGACCTCGCCCCGCTCACCGCCGACGAGGAGCGGCTGCTGCTCGGCGAGTGGGTCGGGCAGGCCCCGCAGCCCGAGACCCCCGGGCTCACCGCCCGGTTCCGGGAGCAGGCCCGGCGCACCCCGGACGCGGTGGCCGCCGAGTGCGGCGCCGACCGGCTCACGTACGCGGAGCTGCTGGACCGGGCGAGCGGCCTGGCGGCGCGGCTGCGCGCGGCCGGGGTGACCCGCGGCGACCGGGTCGGCATCCACCTCGACCGCACCCTCGACCTGCTGGTGGCGGTGCTCGGCGTGCTGGAGGCCGGCGCCGCCTACGTGCCGCTGGACCCGAGCTGGCCGGCCGACCGGATGCGCTACGTCCTCGACGACGCGGGCGTGCGGGCGCTGGTCGCGGCGGGCCCCCTCGACGGCTTCACCGGCCCGGTCCTGACCCCGGCCGATGTCGCCGACGGGGCCGCGCCGGCCGACGCCGCCGAGCCGGCCGGGCCGGACGACGTGGCGTACCTGATCTACACCTCCGGCTCCACCGGCCGCCCCAAGGGCGTCATGGTCACCCACCGCAACGTGGTCCGCCTGGTCACCGGGTCGGCCACCCGGTTCCGGTTCACCCCGGACGACGTGTGGAGCATGTTCCACTCCGTCGCCTTCGACGTGTCGGTGTTCGAGATGTGGGGCGCGTGGCTCACCGGCGCCCGGGTCGTCGTCGTGCCGTACCTGGCCGGCCGGGAGCCGGCCGAGCTGCGGGCGCTGCTGGCCCGGCACCGGGTCACCGTGCTCAGCCAGACGCCCACCGCGTTCCGCCAGCTCGCCGCGGCCGACGCCGCCGCCGGGGACCGCCTCGAAGCGCTGCGCTACGTCGTCTTCGCCGGAGAGGCCCTCGACGTGCGGATCCTCGCCGGCTGGTTCGACCGGTACGGCGACGCCCGCCCCGAGCTGATCAACATGTACGGCACCACCGAGACCACCGTGCACGCCACGTTCCACGTCGTCCGCGCCGCCGAGCTGGCCGACCCGGGCCGGCACCTGGTCGGCCGGCCCCTGCCCGACCTGCGGATCGTGCTCCTCGACGCCGACCGGCGGCCGGTGCCGCTCGGCGCCCACGGCGAGGTCGCCATCGGCGGCCCCGGCGTGTCCCTCGGCTACTCCGGCCGCCCCGAGCTGACCGCCGAGCGCTTCGTCGCCAGCCCGTACGCCGGCCCCGGCGGGACGCTGTACCGCACCGGCGACCTGGGCCGCTGGCTGCCCGACGGCACCCTGGACTTCCTCGGCCGCACCGACGCCCAGGTGAAGATCCGCGGGTTCCGGGTCGAGCCGGGCGAGGTGGAGGCCGTGCTGCGGGAGCACCCCGACGTCGCCGACGTCGTGGTGGTGGCCCGGGCCGGCCGCGCCGACGACACCGAGCTGGCCGGGTACGTGGTGCCCCGCCCCGGCGCCACCCCCGCCCCCGCCGAGCTGCGCGCGCACGCCCGGCGGCTGCTGCCGGAGTACCTGGTGCCGGCCAGCCTCACCCTGCTCGACGCGCTGCCCCGCACCGCCAACGGCAAGCTCGACGTGCGGGCGCTGCCCCAGCCCCGGCACGGCGGCGACGCCGCCGGCCACGTCGCCCCCCGCGACGAGCTGGAACAGGCCGTCGCCGACATCTGGCGGCAGGTGCTCGAGGTCGACGCCGTCGGCGTGCACGACAACTTCTTCGACCTCGGCGGGCACTCCCTGCTGGCCACCCGGGCGATGAGCCGCACCCGCGCCGCCCTCGGCGTCGACGCCGGGGTGCGGGACCTGTTCGACCAGCCCACCGTCGCCGGCCTCGCCGAGCGGATCCGCCGCGAGCGGGACGGCCACGGATCGCTCCCCGAGTCGGACGACACGGCCCAGGCCGGGGCCGACGCGATCCCGGCGGTGCCCCGCGACGGCGGGCTGCTGCCGGCCGCCCCGGCGCAGCGCCGCCTCTGGCTGCTGCACCAGCTCGACCCGGACAGCGCCGGGGCGTACGTGATCGGCAGCGCCGTGCGGCTGCGCGGCCCGCTGGACGCCGACGCGCTGGCCGCCGCGTTCGCCGACGTGGTGGCCCGGCACGAGGCGCTGCGCACCAGCTTCGAGGTCGTCGACGGCGAGCCGGCGCAGCGGGTCCACCCCGAGCTGACCGTGCCGGTCGAGCGGGTCGACCTGGCCGGCGACGCGACGGCCGTCGCCGCGCTCACCCGGGACCGGCTCACCGCCCCGTTCGACCTGGCCACCGCGCCGCTGGTGCGGGCCACCCTGGTCCGGGTCGACGCCGACGAGCACCACCTGCTGCTGGCCCTGCACCACGCCGTCGGCGACCAATGGTCCACCCAGGTCGTCGTCCGCGACCTGGTGGCCGCGTACCGGGCCCGGGTCGCCGGCACCCCCGTCGACCCGCCGCCGCCGGCCGTCCAGTACGCCGACGTGGCGGCCTGGCAGCGGGACCGCCTCGCCGCCGGCGCGCACGACGAGGACCTGAGCTGGTGGACCGAGCAGCTGGCCGGGCTGCCCGTGCTGGACCTGCCCACCGACCGGGTCCGCCCGGCCACCCGGGGCCACCGGGGCGGCCAGCGGGAGGCGGAGGTGCCCGCCGCCGTGGTCGACCGGCTCACCGGCGTCGCGCGGCGGCACGACGCCACCGCGTTCATGGTCGCGCTGGCCGCGTACCAGCTGACGCTGTCCCGGTACGCCGGGCAGGCCGACTTCGGCGTCGCCGTGCCGGTGTCGGGGCGGGACCGGCCGGAGACCGAGAACGTCGTCGGGTTCTTCGCCAACACCCTGGTGCTGCGCGCCGACCTCGGCGGCCAGCCGGGCGTGGCCGAGCTGATCGGCCGGGTCCGGGAGACCTGCCTGGCCGCGTACGCCCGCGCCGACGTGCCGTTCGACGTGCTGCTCGAGCGGCTCGGCCTGACCCGGGACCTGTCCCGCACCCCCGTCGCGCAGGTCGGCTTCGCCCTGGTCGACCGGGTCGCCGCCGCCGACCGGGAGTTCGCCGGGGTGCGCGCCGAGCCGCTGCCGTTCGACCCGGGCACCGCCAAGACCGACCTGACCGTGACGGTGGTGCCCACCGACGCCGGCGGCTGGCGGCTGCTCGCCGAGTACGACGCCGACCTGTTCGCCCCGGCCACCGTGGACCGGACGCTGGTGCACCTGGCCATGCTGCTCGCCGAGATCGCCGACGACCCGGACCGGCCGGTGTCCGCCCTGCCGGACCTGCCCGCCGAGGAGGCCGCGCAGCTCGACGCGTGGGGCCGGGGCCCGGAGCGGGAGCTGCCCGACGCGACGTGGCCGGAGCTGTTCACCCGCCAGGTGGCCGCCACCCCGGACCGCCCGGCCGTCCTGTTCGGCGACGACACGGTGACGTACGCCGACCTGAACGCCCGCGCCAACCGGCTCGCCCACCGGCTGATCGAGCTCGGCGTCGCCGCCGACGCGCTGGTCGGGGTGCTCACCGAGCGCAGCGTCGAGATGGTCGTCGCGGTCCTGGCCGTGCTCAAGGCCGGCGGCGCGTACGTGCCGATCGACCCCGGCTACCCGGCCGACCGGGTCGCGTTCATGATCACCGACTCGGGGGCGAAGGTCCTGCTCACCCAGGCGGCCCTGACCGACCGGCTCACCGACGTCGACGCCACCGTCGTCACCCTCGACGACCCCGACCTTGCCGGCCTGCCCGCCACCGACCCGCCCCGCCGCAGCGGCCCGGACGACCTGGCGTACGTCATCTACACCTCCGGCTCCACCGGCACCCCGAAGGGCGTGGCCGTCGAGCACCGGTCGGTGACGAACCTGTGGCTGACCCGCTACCTCGCCGGGCTGCACGCCGGCAGCCGGGTGCTCCAGTTCGCCCCGTTCAGCTTCGACGTCTCCGTCCTGGAGATGGTGCTGTCGCTGCTGGGCGGCGTACCGCTGGTGGTGCCGCAGGCCGCGGACCTGGCCGGCGGGGTGGAGATCGTCAGCCTGATCAACCGGCAGCAGGTCACCTTCGCGTTCATGACGCCGTCGCTGCTGGCCCACCTGTCCCCGGAGCACGTGCCCACCCTGGAGCTGCTCGGCTCCGGCGGCGAGGACTGCCCGGCCGAGGTCGCCGAGCGGTGGGGCGGCCGCAAGCGTTTCCTCATCGGGTACGGCCCCACCGAGACCACCGTGTACGCCACGGTGACCGACGAGATCGTCGGCGGCGGGCACCCCCCGATCGGGCGGCCCGTGGTCAACACGGTGGTGCGGGTGCTCGACGAGCGGCTGCGGCCCCGGCCCATCGGCGCGCCCGGCGAGCTGTACATCGGCGGCCCCGGGCTGGCCCGCGGCTACCTGCACCGGCCCGAGCTGACCGAGGCGGCGTTCGCCCGGCACCCGGTGACCGGGGAGCGGCTGTACCGCACCGGCGACCTGGTCCGGTACCTGCCCGACGGGAACCTGGAGTTCCTCGGGCGCACCGACGACCAGGTCAAGCTGCGCGGCTTCCGCATCGAGCTGGGCGAGATCGCCGCCGCGCTGCGCGCCGCCCCCGGCGTCGCCGAGGCGGTCGCGGTGGTCCGCGAGGACCGCCCCGGCGACAAGCGCCTCGTCGGCTACGTCGTCCCCGCCGAGGGGGCCGGCGACGAGGACGAGCTGGTCCGCGTCGCCCGGGACGCGGTCGCCGAGCGGCTGCCGCACTACATGGTCCCGGCGGCCGTGGTGGCGCTGCCCGCCCTGCCGCTGACCCCCAACGCCAAGGTCGACCGCAAGGCGCTGCCCGCCCCGGCCGGCCCGGTCGGCGGCACCGGGTACGTCCCGCCGCGCACCCCGACCGAGCGGCGGCTGACCCGGCTGGTCGCCGAGGCGCTCGGCGTGGAGCGCGTCGGCCTCGACGACGACTTCTTCGCCATCGGCGGGCACTCCCTGCTCGCCGCCCGGCTGCACGCCACCATCCGCCGGTTGTGGGGCGTCGACCTGCCCGTCCGGGTGCTGTTCGAGCGGTCCCGCATCGGCGCCCTCGCCGACCTGCTCGACGAACAGGGCAGCGTGGACACCGCCGCCGCCGAGGCCGAGCACGCCGCCGCGCTGCGCGCCGACATCGTGCTGCCCGACGACGTCCGGCCGGTCGGCGAGGTACGCGTGGCCGACCGGCCCGGCACGGTGCTGCTCACCGGGGCCACCGGGTTCCTCGGGGCGTACCTGGCCCGGCAGCTCGCCGAGGCCGGCGCGACCGTGCTCTGCCTGGTGCGGGGCCGCGACGAGGCGGACGCCCAGCAGCGGCTGGAGGAGCAGCTGCGCCGCTACCGCTGCTGGCGTCCCGAGTGGGCCGACCGGTTCCGGGCGCTGCCCGGCGACCTGGCCTCGCCCCGGCTCGGCCTCGCCCCGGACCGCTTCGCCGCGCTGGCCCGCGAGGTCGACGAGATCTACCACTGCGGCGCGGTGGTGCACTTCCTGCGCCCGTACGCGATGCTGCGCGACGGCAACGTGGCCGGCACGATCGAGATCCTGCGGCTGGCCACCCTGGACCGGCCGCTGCCGGTCCACTACGTGTCCACCATGTCGGTCTTCGGCGGGCTCGCCCCGACCGGCGGCGACGGCCCCGCCGACGCCACCGGCCTGGTGCTGCGCGAGGACACCCTGCCGGACGCCCCGCCGCCGTCCACCGACACCGGCTACAACCACAGCAAGTGGGTGGCCGAGCAGCTGGTGAAGCTGGCCCGGGCCCGGGGCGTCCCGGTCGCCGTGTACCGGCCGGGCCGCATCGGCGGCGACAGCCGCACCGGCACGTGGCGCACCGACGACCTGGTCAGCCAGGTGATCCGGGCCTGCGTGCGCACCGGCCTGGTGCCCGACACCGGGCTGGCCACCGACCTCGTACCCGTCGACCACATCGCCGCGGTCATCACCGGCCTGGCCCGCCACCGCGACGCCCTCGGGCGCACCTTCCACTTCGCCCTCGACGAGAAGGTGCCCCTCGTACAGCTCGCCGATGCCCTCACCGACCGGGGCTGGCCGGTGCGCCGGGCGTCGCTCGACGAGTGGTACGCCGCCGTCGGCGAGGCCGCGCGCAGCGGCGACGACCTGCTCGGCCCGGTGCTGGCCATGTACGCGCCGCTGGCCGAGGGGCGGGTGACCGGCCCCGGCGAGCCGATCTTCGACGACCGGAACACCCGGGAGCTGCTCGGCGACGCGCTGCCGCCGCCCCGGGTGGACACCGCCCTGCTGGGCCGCTACCTCGACGCGCTGGTCGCCGACGGGTTCATCCCGGCTCCGCCCGACGGCGACACGGACCACCCCCAGGAAGGGAGCACCCATGCATCCGAGTAGGCCGATCATCGTCGCCGGGGCGGGGATCGGCGGCCTCACCGCCGCCCTCGCCCTCGCCCGCCACGGCCTGCCGGTCGAGGTGTACGAGCGGCGCACCGCCGAGGAGATCCGTACCGCCCCGGGCAGCGGCCTGACCCTGTGGAGCAACGCCTCCACCCCGCTGGGCTGGCTGGGCCTCGGCGACCGGCTGCTGGCCGCCGCCGAGCGGGTGGTGGAGATCCGCAACCACGACTCGCGGGGGCGGCTGCGGTTCAGCATGCGCACCCACCCGTACATCTGGCCGGACGCGCTGCCGTCGCTGTCGATCGGCCGGATGGACCTCGCGGCGATCCTGCTGGAGGCCTGCGCCGAGCGGGGCGTGCCGGTGCACCACGGCCGCCGGGTCACCGGCTACCGGAACGCCGGCGACGGCGTCGAGGTGCTGCTGGACGACGACACGGTGGCCGGGGCGGCGCTGGTCGGCGCCGACGGCGTCCGCTCCGCCGTGCTCACCCGGATGCGCGGCGAGGTGCCCGGCGTCTACCTGGGCCGGACCACGTACCGGGGGGTGTGCGCGGGCGCCCAGGGCCTCGTGCCCGAGGTGCCGCTGCTGTTCCACGACGAGGAGACCCGCGTCGGCGGCGGCGTCTACCCGATCGGCGGGGACCGGGCGGCGTGGACGCTGTCCTGGAAGGCGCCCGCCGGCGAGCGGGAGCAGCCGGGCCGGGAGCACGGGCACGCGGTGAAACTCGCCCGGGTGCTGCCGGCGGTGCTGCGCGACCGGGTGGCCCGCACCCCCGCCGAGGCGATCATCCGCACCGACATCTGGTACCACGAGTGGCACGAGGACTGGGGCGACGGCGTGGTCACCCTGCTCGGCGATGCCGCGCACGCGATGCCCAACGACCTCGGGCAGGGCGCCTGCCAGGCCGTGGAGGACGCGGTGGTGCTGGCCGACGCCCTCGCCGCCGGCGACCTGTCCCACCCCGACGGGGTCGCCGCCGCGCTGCGGGCGTACGAGCGCCGCCGGTACGACCGGGTCCGGTGGGTGCGCCAGCAGTCCGTCCAGGTCGCCACGGCCGCGGAGCCGCGTACGGCGCTGGCCCGCTGGGCGATGGGCAAGCTGACCCGCCTCTACCTCGCGATGGCCGAGAAGAAGATGTGGCAGCAGATGCAGCAACCGCCGGAACTGACCGCCCACCCCACCCCCGCCCGCTCCTGACGCGAGGGCCCCCTGTCGGACGGCAGGGGGCCTTTTCGCATCGCTGACGGGTGCCCGACCGGGTACCCCGGCGGGGGTGGGAGGTGCGGGCGGGCCGGGGAGTGCCCAGGCGGACGGCCCGTTGGAGGGCGGACCGGCAGCGCGGGCGTTGGCACGGTGGGGGAACCCCGCGAGATCACCACCGGTGCTCCGGCGCGACGCGCTCACCGTCGTCGAACTCGACGCACTCACCGTCGTCGAACTCGGCGCGGTGCCGGCGGGACCTCGCCGGCCCGACCGACTTCAGCCAGGAGCGCGCATGACCGACCGTGCCCTCGACGACGGCATCCAGGCGACCACCCTGCTCGACATCCTGCGGGACAACGCCGCGCGGGATCCCGGGGCGGTCGCCTTCGCGCATCTGACCTTCCCCGCCGGCACGGACACGTCCGACGGGCGCGGCGTCACGAGCGAGCTCACCCGCGCGGAGTACGACCGGCGCTCCGCCGCCCTCGCGGCCACCATCGCCCCGCACCTCGCCCCGGCCGGGCGGGTGCTGGTGCTGCTGGCCCCGGGCCTGGACTTCCTGGTCGGCCTCACCGGGGTGATGTACGCCGGCGCCGTCGCCGTCGCCTGCCCGCCGCCGGTGGACGGGGCGGGCGACCCGCGCACCGAGCGGGCCGTGCAGATCGCCGGTAACGCCGAGGTGACCGCCGTGGTGACCACCGCCGAGCTGGTCGACCGGCTCGGTGAGCTGCGCGAGCGGCTCGGCGCCGACGTGCCCTGGTTCGCCGTCGACCGGGTCGACGAGGCCGCCGCCGACGGCTGGACCCCGCCCGAGCTGACCGGCGACGACCTGGCGCTGCTGCAGTACACGTCCGGCTCCACCGGCGCGCCCAAGGGCGTCATGGTCAGCCACCGCAACCTGCTGCACCAGATCGCCCAGACGGTGGCCCTCGCCGGGCTGCCGGCCGGGGCGAACGTGGTCAGCTGGATCTCCCCGTACCACGCCCTCGGGGTGGCCGGGCACCTGCTGCTGGCCCAGTACCTCGGCGGTCGGGCGGTGTTCCTCACCCCGGAGGACTTCGTCGCCGACCCGCTGCGCTGGCTGCGCGCCATCTCCGACACCCCCGGCCCGATCTACGGCTGTGCCCCGAACTTCGCCTTCGAACGCTGCCTCGCCCAGGTGCCCGCCGAGCGGCGCACCGGCCTGGACCTCTCCGGCTGGCACACCACCTTCAACGCCGCCGAGCGGGTCCGGGCGGAGACCGTCCGCCGGTTCTGCGCCGAGTTCGCCCCGTACGGCTTCCGTCCCGAGACCATGTCGCCGGGCTTCGGCATGACCGAGGCGATGCTGTTCCTCACCGGCCGGCACGGCGACCCGGAGCCGCTGATCCTGCGCGTCGACGCCGCCGAGCTGGAGCAGGGCCGGGTGGTGGTCACCACCGACGGCGACGACCGCGCCCTCACCCTGGTCGGGGTCGGCCCGTACGGGCCGCACTGCGAGATCCTGGTGGTCGACCCGGCGACCCGCACCCCGGTCGACGACGACCGGGTCGGCGAGCTGTGGGTGCGCGGCGAGGTGGTCTGCCAGGGCTACTGGCAGCGCCCCGAGCTGTCGGCGGAGACCTTCGGCGCGCGGCTGGCCGACGGCACCGGCCCGTTCCTGCGTACGGGCGACCTGGGCTTCCGGCACGCCGGTGAGCTGGTGCTCTGCGGCCGGCTCAAGGAAATGATCATAATCCGGGGTCGCAACCTGTACCCGCAGGACGTCGAGATGACCTGCGAGCGGGTGCACCCGGCGCTCAAGGGCGCCCCGGCGGCGGCGTTCGCCGTCGACACCGACGGCGAGGAGCGGCTCGTCGTCGTGCAGTCCATCGCCGACACCGACGGGGTGGACCTCGACGACCTGGCCCGCCGGCTGCGCGCGGCGATCACCGGCGAGCACGAGGTCGAGGCGTACGAGGTGCTGCTCGTCGGCCCGGAGGGGGTCGCCAAGACCGTCAGCGGCAAGGTGCAGCGCGGCGCCTGCCGCGACCGGTACGTCGCCGGGGAGCTGAAGCCGCTGGCCACCGCCGGCCGCCCGGCGCCCGCCCCGGCCGGCCCGCAGCCCGCGGCCGCCCCGATGCGGGACATGCTGCTCGCCCTCGACGAGGCGCTGCGCGCCCCGGTGCTCGTCGCCGAGCTGCGCCGCCGCCTCGCCGGGATGCTCGGCACCACCGCCGACAAGGTGTCGCTGGACCTGCCGCTGGCCGGGCTCGGCCTGGAGTCGCTGCGCGCCATCGAGCTGCGCCGCGACCTGGAGCGCGACCTCGGCGTGGGCATCCCGATCGCCGAGTTCATGCGCGGCACGGTGGCCGGCCTCGCCGGCGTGGTCACCAGCCAGCTCGACGCCGCCCCGGGCGGCCGGGACATCGCCTGGCGGCCCGTCGTCGCCGACCCGCAGCACCGGCACGAGCCGTTCCCGCTCACCGAGCAGCAGCACGCCTACTTCGTCGGCCGCAGCGCCGGCTACGACCTCGGCGAGGTGTCCATCCACATCTACGTGGAGATCGACGCCGCCGACCTGGACGTGCCCCGGCTCGCCCGCGCCCTCAACCAGCTCGTCGCCCGGCAGGAGATGCTGCGCGCGGTGGTCCGCGCCGACGGCACCCAGCAGATCCTCCCCGCCGACCAGGTGCCCCCGGTGGAGATCGCCTTCGCCGACCTGTCCGACGTGGACCCGGCCGAGCGGGAGGCCCAGCTCGCCAAGACCCGCGACGAGCTGAGCCACCAGGTCCTGCCGATGGACCACTTCCCGATGTTCGAGGTGCGGGCCAGCCGGCTGCCCGGCGGCACCACCCGCGTCCACGTCAGCCTCGACCTGCTCGTCGCGGACGTGGCCAGCGTCCGGCTGTTCTTCCTCGAGTGGGGCGACCACTACGCCGACCCCAAGGCGCACCCCGACCCGCTGCCGGTGTCCTTCCGCGACTACGTGCTCGCCCTGGACCAGGTCACCGAGTCCGAGGCGTACCGGCGCTCCCGCGACTACTGGCTCGCCCGCATCGCGGACCTGCCGCCCGGCCCGGAGCTGCCGCTGGTGGCCGGCGCCGACGCCGACCGGCGCCGCCGGCGCCGCCGCTCGCGCCTGCTCGACGCCGACCGGTGGGCCCGGCTGCGGGCGCGCGCCGCCAAGCGCGGGGTCACCCCGTCGGTGGTGCAGCTCGCCGCGTTCTCCGAGGTGCTCGGCCGGTACAGCCGCACCGGCCGGTTCACGGTCAACGTGCCGCTGTTCAACCGGATGCCGCTGCACCCGCGTATCGACGACATCATCGGCGACTTCACCGCGGTCACCCTGCTGGAGATCGACGTCACCCCGCGCGACGGGCTCGGCGGGCTGGCCGAGCGCATCCAGCGCCAGCTCTGGCAGGACCTGGAGCACCGGTACTTCTCCGGGGTGGAGGTGATGCGCGAGCTGAGCCGCCAGCGCGGCGTGCCGCCGGGCACCTTCGCCACCGTCGTCTTCGCCAGCGCCCGGGAGCAGGGCCGGGACCAGGAGGGCGGGCAGGGCGCGCTCGGCTCCGCCTGGCTCGGCGAGACCGTCTCGGTGATCTCGCAGACCCCGCAGGTGCTCTTCGACCACCAGGTGTACGAGGACCACGGCGCGCTGTCGTACCACTGGGACGTGGTCGAGGACCTGTTCCCCGACGACATGCTCGACGACCTGTTCGCCGCGTACACCGAGCTGCTGGAGCGGCTCGCCGACGGCGACGAGGCGTGGACGCCCGGCGCGCTGGAGCCGCTGCCGGCCGCGCAGCGGGAGCTGATCGCCGCCGCGAACGCCGACACCACCGAGATCCCCCACGAGCTGCTGTTCACCGCGATCGGCCGGCGGGCCGCCGCCGACCCGGAGCGCACCGCCGTGGTCGCCGCCGACGCCACCCTGACGTACGGGCAGCTGTGGCGGCGGGCCACCGCGCTGGGCTCGGCGCTGCGCGCCGACGGCGTACGCCCCAACCAGCTCGTGGCGGTGGCCGCCGACAAGAGCGCCGCGCAGATCGTCGGCGCGCTCGCCGTGCAACTGGCCGGCGCGGCGTACCTGCCGATCGACCCGGACCTGCCGCCCGCCCGTCAGGACCACCAGCTGCGCCGCGCCGAGGTCGGCGTCGTGCTAGTCCGCGCCGGCGGCCCGAACCGGGACGACTGGCCCGAGGGCGTACGGGTGGTGCCGGTCGACGCCGCCGCCGACCCCGACGGCGACGTGGCGCCCCTGGAGCCCGCGCAGCGGCCGGAGGACCTGGCGTACGTGCTGTTCACCTCCGGCTCCACCGGCACCCCGAAGGGTGTCATGCTGTCCCACCGGGCCACCCTCACCACGATCGCCCAGGTCCGCGAGCGCTGCGCGGTCGGCCCGGACGACGTCGCCCTCGGCCTGTCCGCGCTCAGCTTCGACCTGTCGGTGTGGGACGTGTTCGGCGTGCTCGGCGCCGGGGCCACCCTCGTGCTGCCCGAGCCGGGCGCCACCCGCGACCCGGCCCGCTGGCTGGAGCTGATGGCGGCCCACCGGGTCACCACCTGGAACTCGGTGCCGGCGCTGGCCCAGATGCTCGTCGAGCAGGCCGAGCCGGACGGCGGCCACCCGGGGCTGGCCGGGCTGCGGCTGATGTGGCTCTCCGGCGACTGGATCCCGGTGACCCTGCCCGAGCGGGTCCGCGCGCTCGCCCCCGACGTGCGGTTCGTCGCCTCCGGCGGCCCCACCGAGACCGCCATCTGGTGCGTCGCGTACGACGTGGACGCCGTCGACCCGACCTGGGAGTCCATCCCGTACGGCCGGCCGCTGGCCAACCACCGCATCCACGTGCTCAACGACCGCATGCAGCCCTGCCCGGTCGGCGTGCCGGGCGAGATGTACATCGGCGGCGACGGCGTCGCCGACGGGTACTGGCGGGACCCGGAGCTGACCGCCGCCTCCTTCGTCACCCACCCGGAGACGGGGGAGCGGCTGTACCGCTCCGGCGACCTGGGCCGCTGGCTGCCCGACGGGAACCTGCAGATCCTCGGCCGCGACGACTTCCAGGTGAAGATCGGCGGCTTCCGGATCGAGCTGGGCGAGGTCGAGGCAACCCTGGGCCGGCACCCGGAGGTCCGGGAGGCCGCCGTGCTGGCCGCCGGCCCGGACCGGCAGCGCCGCCGCCTGGTCGCCTTCGTGGTGCCCGAGGCGGGCGCGGCCGCCGGCTCCGGCGCGCCGGGTGCGGCCGGCCCCGCCGGCACCGACCTGGACCCGAAGGTGGCCGAGAAGAAGGCGCTCGGCGACGTGGAGGCCGACCCGGTGCGCCGGGCGGAGTTCACCCTGGCCCGCCGGGGCCTGCGCACCGACCTCGCGGGCACCCCGGTCGACCTGCCGGCCACCCTCGACGACGCCGAGGCCGACGCGCTGTGGGCGCGCCGGGCCAGCCGGCGGACCTTCGCCGACCGGCCGGTGCCGCTGGCCGACCTGGCCCGGCTGCTGGAGTGCCTGCGCAGCCGCGACGGCGACGTGCTGCCCAAGTACCGGTACGCCTCGGCCGGCGCGCTCTACCCCGTGCAGACGTACGTGCACGTGCGGCCCGGCCGGGTCGAGGGCCTGGCCGGCGGCGGCTACTACCACGACCCGGTGGCCCACCGGCTGGTCCCGGTACGCCCCGACGCCGAGCTGGACCGGGCGGTGCACGTCTCCACCAACCAGCCGACCTTCGAGGGCAGCGCGTTCGGCATCTTCCTCGTCGCCCGGATGTCGGCGATCGAGCCCCTCTACGGCACCCGGGCGCTGCACTTCAGCCTCCTGGAGGCCGGCGAGATGAGCCAGCTGCTCGACGAGACGGCGCCCGGGCTCCAGCTCGGCCTGTGCCAGCTCGGCCTGATCGCCGACGAGGAGCCCGTACGCGACCTGCTCGCCCTGGCCCCCGACGACCGGCTGCTGCACGCCCTGCTCGGCGGCGTCCTCGACCCGACGCCCCGGGCGGCCGGCGGCGCCCCGCTGGCCGAGCGGCTGCGCGCCCACGCCGCGGCGGCCCTGCCGCACTACATGGTCCCGGCCAGCGTGGTCACCCTGGACCGGCTGCCCTTGACCGCCCGCGGCAAGGTCGACCGGGCCGCCCTGGAGAAGCTCGCCGACGCCGCCGAGGCGGGCCGTGACCGGGCCGCCGCGTACGCCGCGCCGGCGTCCGACGTGGAGCGCACCGCCACCGAGGTGTTCCAGCGGGTCCTCGGTGTCGACCGGATCGGCGTCGACGACCGGTTCTTCGACCTCGGCGCCGACTCGGTGACGATCGTGAAGATCTACCGCGAGCTGTGCGCCGCGCTGGAGCGCACGTTCCCGCTGATGCACATGTTCGAGCACCCGACGATCCGGCAGCTCGCCGCCGGCCTGGACGGCGGCGGAAGCGAGGACGACGCGGTCGACGAGGCGTTCCGCCGGGCCGCCGCCCGCCGTGGCCGCCGCGCGGGCCGCGACACGGAGGTCAACCGGTGAGCGCGAGGAGTGCAGCGAAGCGGAGCCCCGCAGTCGCGAACGAAAGGCGGACATCCGTGAGCGCGAGGAGTGCAGCGAAGCGGAGCCCCGCAGTCGCGAACGAAAGGCGGACATCCGTGAGCGCGAGGAGTGCAGCGAAGCGGAGCCCCGCAGTCGCGAACGAAAGGCCGACCCGATGAGTAACGACATCGCCATCGTCGGGATGGCCGGGCGGTTCCCCGGCGCCCCCGACATCGGTGCCTTCTGGCGTAACCTGCGCGCCGGCGTCGAGTCCATCACCTACTGGGACGACGAGACGCTGCGCGCCGGGGGCGTCCCGGCGGAGACCCTCGCGGACCCCCGGTACGTGCGGGCGGCCTCGGTGCTCGACGGGATCGAGGAGTTCGACGCGGCGTTCTTCGGTTACC
This sequence comes from Micromonospora sp. B11E3, assembly GCF_039871625.1. NCBI lineage: Bacteria > Bacillati > Actinomycetota > Actinomycetes > Micromonosporales > Micromonosporaceae > Micromonospora > Micromonospora sp. B11E3. The sequence goes on from NZ_JBDPMC010000022.1 coordinate 26,922, forward strand.
ACGCCCGCGAGGCGGCGCTGATCGACCCGCAGCAGCGGCTGTTCCTGGAGTGCTCCTGGCACGCCCTGGAGGACGCCGGGTACGCCCCCGGCGCGATCGACGGCACCGTCGGCGTGTACGCCGGCAGCGCCCTGTCGACGTACCTGCTGAACAACGTGCTCGCCGGGCGGGTCGCCGGCACCATCGGCGAGACCCTCGAACTGCTGATCACCAACGACAAGGACTACCTGCCCAACCGGGTCAGCTTCAAGCTCGGCCTGGGCGGGCCGGCGGTGGCCGTGCAGACGGCCTGCTCGTCGTCGCTCGTCGCGGTGCACACCGCCGTGCAGGCGCTGCTGGAGGGGGAGTGTGACGTCGCCCTCGCCGGCGCGTCGGCGGTCCGGCTGCCCCAGCCCAGCGGCTACCTGTGGGAGGAGGGGCTGATCTTCTCCCGGGACGGGCACTGCCGGCCGTTCGACGCCTCCGCCACCGGCACGGTGTTCGGCAGCGGCGTCGGCGTGGTAATGCTCAAGCGCCTGGAGGACGCCCTCGCCGACGGCGACCACGTCGAGGCCGTCATCCGCGGCACCGCGGTCACCAACGACGGCTCGGCGAAGGTCGGCTACACCGCCCCCGGCGTGGACGGCCAGGCCCGCGCGGTCGCCACCGCCCTCGGCATCGCCGGGGTCGACCCGGCCACCGTCGGCGCGGTCGAGGCGCACGGCACCGGCACCCCGCTGGGCGACCCGATCGAGGTCACCGCGCTGAACAAGGTCTTCGCCTCCCGGGTGAGGACCCGCGGCGGGATCGCCCTGGGCTCGGTCAAGTCGAACGTCGGCCACCTCGACGTCGCCGCCGGCGTGACCGGCCTGATCAAGGCGGTGCTCCAGCTCAAGCACCGGGAGCTGGTGCCCAGCCTGCACTTCGACAAGCCCAATCCCGAGATCGACTTCGACGCGTCCCCGTTCGCCGTGAACACCGAGCTGCGCGAGTGGACGGCCACCGACTCCCCGCGCCGCATCGGCGTCAGCTCGTTCGGCATGGGCGGCACCAACGCACACGTCGTCCTGGAGGAGGCGCCGACGCCCGCGCCGCTGCCGGCGCCGGCCCGCGCCGCCCAGGTGATCACCCTGTCGGCGCGTACCCCGGAGGCGCTGGACGCGGCGGGGGCCGCGCTCGCGGCGGCGCTGGCCGAGCCGGACGCCCCGCCGCTGCCCGACGTCGCCTGGACGCTGCACCGCGGCCGGGCCGCGGCCCGGCACCGCCGCACCGTGGTCGCCGCCGACGCCGCCGAGGCGGCCGCCGCGCTGGCCGACCCGGCCCGCACGGTCACCGGCACCGCCGTCGACCGGCCCCGGCTGGTCTTCCTCTTCCCCGGCCAGGGCAGCCAGTACCCGGGCATGGGCGCCGACCTGTACGCCACCGAGCCGGCGTTCCGGGAGGCCCTCGACGCGGTGGCGGACGACCTCGCCCCGCACCTGGGCCTGGACCTGCGCACCGTCCTCTTCCCCGAGGGCGGCGACCCGGCCGAGGCGGCCCGCCGGCTGGAGTCCACCGACCTGGCCCAGCCGGCCCTGTTCGCCGTCGAGTACGCCACCGCCGCGCTGCTGCGCAGCCTCGGCGTCACCCCCGACGCGATGATCGGCCACAGCATCGGCGAGATCACCGCCGCCTGCCTGGCCGGCGTCCTCGACCGGGCCGACGCGGCCCGGATCGTCGCCACCCGGGGCCGGCTCATGGCCGCCATGCCGTCCGGCGCGATGCTGTCGGTCGCTCTCGGCGAGGACGACGCCCGCGAGCTGCTCACCCCGGCGCTGTCCCTGGCCGCCGCGAACGCCCCCGAGCTGTGCGTGATCTCCGGCCCCCACGACGACGTCGCCGCCCTGGAACGCGTCCTCGCCGAGCGCGGGGTGCAGCACCGGCGGCTGCACACCTCGCACGCGTTCCACTCGGCGATGATGGATCCGGTCCTCGACCCGTTCGCCGCCGAGCTGGCCGGCACCCGGTTCGCCGCGCCCACCGTGCCGTTCGTGTCCAACCGCACCGGCGAGTGGATCACCGACCGGGAGGCCACCGACCCGGCGTACTGGGCCGGGCACGTCCGCGACACCGTCCACTTCGGCGCGTCCGTCGCCCTGGTGGCCGGCCCCGACGCGGTGCTGCTGGAGGTGGGCCCCGGGAAGACGCTCGGCACCCTGGCCCGGCAGGTCAGCCGCGAGGCCACCGTGCTGGCCAGCCTGCCCGCGCCCGGCGACCCGCCGGCCGGCCCGCACCCGGGCCCGACGCTGCTCGCCCGGCTCTGGGCGGCCGGCGTCGACGTCGACCTGGAGGCGGTGCAGGGCGGTGCCCGCCGGCGGGTGTCCCTGCCCGGCTACCCGTTCCAGCGCCGCCGCTACTGGATCACCCCGGACGCCGGCGCGGGCGCCGGCACCCTGGACCTCGCCGGTCTGGGCGGCGCCGACGAGCCCACCGCCGACTCCGCCGCCGCTCTGGACGGGCGGCCGAACGTGCAGACCCCGTACGTCGCCCCCCGCGACGACCGGGAATGCCTCGTCGCGGCCATCTGGCAGGACCTGCTCGGGGTGGCCCCGGTCGGCGTGGACGACAACTTCGTCGAGCTCGGCGGGCACTCCCTGCTCGCCACCCGCGTGGTGGCCCGGGTCAACGAGGCGTTCGGCGTCCGCATCGGGCTGCGCGAGATGCTCGCTTCCCCCACCGTCGCCGGGGTGGCGGCCCTCGTGGCCGCCGCCCGCACCGGCGAGGAGGACGCCGACGAACCGGACCCCGGCCTGCCGCTGGCCGACCCCGCCCCGCAGCACCTGCACGAGCCGTTCCCGCTGGCCGAGATCCAGCAGGCGCAGTGGCTGGGCCGGCTCGGCAGCGTCGAGGGCGGCAACGTCGCCGCGCACGTCTACTGGGAGGTCGAGACCGGCGAGGTCGACCTCGCCGCGCTCACCGAGAGCTGGCGGGAGGTGATCCGCCGGCACGGCATGCTCCGCGCCGTCGTCGGCGACGACGGCCGCCAGCGCATCCTGCCCGACCCCGGCCCGTACGTCATCGAGGCCACCGACCTGCGCGACCGCCCCGCCGACGAGGTCGAGCGGGTCCTCGCCGAGCTGCGCGACACCCTGTCCCACCAGATGCGCCCCGTGGACGTGTGGCCCCTGTGGGACGTCCGGGCCACGCTGCTGCCCGGCGGCCGGACCCGGCTGCACCTCGGCTTCGACCTGATGATCGCCGACATCGGCAGCATCCGCCTCGTCTCGCGCGACTGGCGGCGCATCCACCAGGGCGTCGGCGGCCTTGCCCCGCTGGACCTGTCCTACCGCGACTACGTGCTCGCCACCGAGGAGCTGCGCGGCAGCCCGCTGCACCAGCGGTCCCTGGAGTACTGGCGGGAGCGCATCGCCGAGCTGCCGCCCCGGCCCGACCTGCCCCTGGCGGTCGCGCCGGCCGCGGTCACCCGCCCCGAGCCGATCTCCTTCGACCTGGAGCTGGACAAGGCCACCTGGAAGCGGATCACCGACCGCGCCGGGGCGTACGGGCTCACGCCGTCGTCGGTGCTGCTCGCCGTCTACGCGTACGCCCTCGGCGCCTGGTGCCGCTCGGGCCGGTTCACCGTCAACGTGACCGTCACCAACCGGCTGCCGGTGCACCCGCACGTCAGCGACCTGGTCGGCGAGTTCGCCTCGTTCGACCTGCTCCCGATCGACCTGGTCGCGGCCGGCAGCGTCGAGCGGCTGGCCCGGCACCTGCAGGAGCAGAGCTGGCAGGACCTGGAGAACCGTTACGTCAGCGGCGTCGAGGTGCTGCGCGAGATGGCCCGGGCCCGCGGCGGCGCCGCCGGCGCGGTCATGCCGGTCGTGTTCACCAGCACCGTCGTGCAGGAGAGCGAGCCGGGCGACGAGACCTGGTTCGGCTGGCTCGGCGACATGGTCCACGAGGTCGCCCAGACCCCGCAGGTGTGGCTCGACTTCGCGCTGCTGGAGACCGCCGACGGGGTGCGGATGAGCTGGCACGGCGTGCGCCAGCTGTTCCCCGACGGGGTGCTCGACGAGATCTTCGCCGCGTTCAGCCGGCTCACCACCGCCCTCGCGGGGGACGAGTCCGCCTGGACCCAGGACCCGGGCGACCTGCGCCCGACCGCCCAGCGCGAACTGGTCGCGGCGGCGAACGACACCGCCGGCCCGGCGGCCGAGGGCCTGCTGCACGGCCCGCTGGTGGAGTGGGCGGTACGCGATCCGAAGCGGCCGGCGGTGGTCTCGGCCGAGGGCACCGTCACCTACGGCCAGCTCTACCGGCACGCCTGCGCCATCGGCCGCCGGCTGCGGGAACTCGGGGTGCAACCGGGTGAGCTGGTCGCCGTCGCGGTGGACAAGTCGGCCAGCCAGATCGCCTCCGCGCTCGGCGTGCTGCTCTCCGGCGCGGCGTACCTGCCGGTCGACCCGGACCTGCCGGAGGAGCGGCAGGACCACCTGGTCACCTTCGGTGGCTGCCGAGCGGTGCTGGCCCGGGCCGGTGGCCCGCGGCGCAGCTGGCCGGACGGGGTCACCGAGTTGGTCGTCGACCTCGACGCCACACTCACGCGGGGTAGCGACAGGCCGCTGGAGCCGATCGCCGGCCCCGACGACCTGGCGTACGTCATCTTCACCTCCGGCTCGACCGGCACGCCGAAGGGGGTGATGATCCGCCACCGGGCCGCCCGCAACACGATCGACGACGTGACGCAGCGCTGGTCGATCGGCCCGGACGACGCCGCGCTCGGCCTGTCCTCGCTCAGCTTCGACCTGTCCGTCTACGACGTGTTCGGGCTGCTCGGCGCCGGCGGCCGGCTGGTGCTGCCGAGGCACGGCAGCAACCGCGACCCCGGCCACTGGGTGGACCTGGTCACCGCGCACCGGGTCACCGTCTGGAACTCCGTGCCGGCGCTGGCCCAGATGCTCGCCGACCACGTCGCCGCCAACGGCCCGGCCGGCGCGCTGGACTCGCTGCGGCTGTTCCTGATGTCCGGCGACTGGATCCCCGTCGACCTGCCCGGCAGGCTGCGCGAGCTGGCCCCGTCCTGCCTGCCGGTCAGCCTCGGTGGCGCCACCGAGGCGTCGATCTGGTCGATCTGCCACGAGATCGGCGAGGTGGACCCGTCCTGGGAGTCCATCCCGTACGGGCGGGCCATGCGCAACCAGAGCTTCCACGTGCTCAACGACCGCTGGCAGGAGTGCCCGGTCTGGGTGACCGGCGAGCTGTTCATCGGCGGCGTGGGCCTGGCCGACGGGTACTGGCGCGACGAGGAGAAGACGGCCGCCCGGTTCGTCACCCACCCGGTCACCGGGGAGCGGTTGTACCGCACGGGCGACCTGGGCCGGTGGCGGCCCGACGGCACGATCGAGTTCCTCGGCCGGGAGGACTTCCAGGTCAAGATCGGTGGCTACCGGATCGAGTTGGGCGAGATCGAGGCCGCCCTGGCCCGCCACCCCGGCGTCGCCGCGGCCGTGGCCGCCGCCCCCGGCGACCGGCACCACCGGCGGCTGGTCGCGTACGTGGTGCCCGCCGACCCGGACGCCGACCGGGACGCCCTCGTCGAGGCGGTACGCGGGGAGGCGGCCCAGACGCTGCCCTCGTACATGGTGCCGCAGTTCGTGCTGGCCCTGGACCGGCTGCCCCTGTCGGCCAACGGCAAGGTGGACCGGTCGGCCCTGCCCGACCCGGCCCGGCTGGCCGGCGAGCAGGCCCCGACCGGCGAGGCCGGCCCGACCGCGCTGCTGCTGGCCCGGCTGATCGGTGAGGTGCTGGGACAGCCCGACGTGGGACCGTTCGACAACTTCTTCGCCGTCGGCGGCGACTCCATCACCGGCATCCAGATCGTCGGCCGGGCCACCGCCGAGGGCATCGAGATCACCCCCGCCGACCTGTTCGCCCACCAGGTCGTCGCCGAGCTCGCCGCGGTCGCCGACGCCCGCGCCACCGCCGCCGGGCGGGACGCCGCGGGCGGCACCTTCCCGCTCACCCCGTGGCAGGCGGCGCTCGTCGGCCCGGACGGGCCGGCCCGCCCGCTGGGCGTGCAGGTGCTCGACCTGCCGGTGCCCGCCGGGGTCGACTCCGACGCCGCCGGCCGGGTGCTGGCCGCCCTGCTCGCCGCGCACCCCGCGCTGCGGCTGCGGCTGGTGCCCGGCGCGGACGGCTGGCGGCAGCGCGTCGGCGTCGAGGACGAACCGTACGTGCCGCTGATCGACCTGGCGCCGCTGCCGGAGGCCCGGCGGGAGACCGCCCGCGCCCAGATGGTCACGGACATCCGGGACGAACTGGACGCGGTCGACGGGCCGCTGACCCGGGCGGCCCTGTTCGACCTCGGCGACGGGCAACGCCGCCTCGTCTGGCTGGTCGCCGACCTCGCGGTCGACGCCCGCTCCTGGCCGCCGCTCTACGCCGACCTGCGCCGCGCCCTGGACACCGCCGCCGACGGCGCCGACCCTGAGCTGCCCGCCGCGCCGGTGCCGCTGGGCCGCTGGGCCGAACGCCTGGCGGCCGCCGGCCCGGCCACCGCCGGCGAGCCCGGCGGCGGCACGCCCGCCACCGGTAGCGCCGACGGGGCAGCTCCACAGCACAGCGACGGCACGCCGGGCGGCGCCGGAGACAGCGCGCCGCTGCCGCTCGGCCCCGCCGAGCCGGGCGCGCCCGCGTACCGGCGGGAGGTGCGGGTGCCGGCCACCCAGGCGGCGGCGCTGCTCGACGCGGCGTCGCGGGCGTACCGGCTGGCCGCCGACGAGGTGGTGCTCGCCGCGCTCGCCGCCGCGCTGCGCGCCACCGGCGCCGACCGGGCCACCGTGGACGTGGAGCACGACCTGCGCGCCGACGGGGTCGGCGACCTCGACGTCACGGGCGCGGTCGGCCCGTACGCCACGGTCGCCCCGCTGACCCTGGACCTCCCGGCGGACCTGGCGGAGCTGATCCCGGCCGTGAAGGACCACCACCGGGCCGCCGCGCGAACCGCCGCGACCCGTACGGACGCAAGGGGCGCCGCGCAGCTGCTGGTGCGGCACCTCGGCGACCTCAACGGGGCGCCGGGGGCGGCCGGGGAGGCCGCGGGGGCGCCGCGGGCGTACGACGGGACGGGGCACCGGCTGCTGGTCACCGGGCACCTCGCCGCCGGCGAGCTGGTGGTCGAGCTGTCCGCCCCCGCCGCCGGCCCGGCCGACGTCGCCACCCTGGACAACCTGGCCGAGGCGCTGACCGCCGCGCTGGACGAGCTGGCCGAGCACTGCGCCCGGCCGGGCGCCGGCACGGTCAGCCCGAGCGACTTCCCGCTCGCCGGGCTCGGCCGCGACGACCTCGCGGCCTTCCTCACCGCCGTGACCCGGTCCGCGCGCGCCGACGGGCCGGCGGCCGACGCCGACACCGAGGAGGCACCCCGATGACCATCGCCGCCGACCCGGGGGTGCCGCAGCCGGTGACCTGGCTGCCGCCGGAGGACGCCAAGTGGCGCGACACCGTCCGCGGGTTCGCCGCCGAGGCCGTCGCGCCCCGCGTCCGCGCCATGGACGAGGCCGCCCGGATCGACCCCGACCTGGTCCGGGAGCTCTTCGCCGCCGGGCTGATGGGGGTGGAGGTCCCCGAGGTGTACGGCGGCGGGGGGCGGGACCTGTTCGCCACCGTGCTCACCATCGAGGAGATCGCCCGGGTCGACCCGTCCGTGGCCGTCCTCGTCGACGTGCAGAACGCCCTGGTCGCCAGCGCGCTGCTGCACCACGGCGACGGCGACGCCCGCCGCCGGCACCTGCCCCGGCTGGCCAACGGCACCGTCGGCGCGTACGCCATCAGCGAGCCCGAGGCCGGCAGCGACGCCTTCGCCAGCCGCACCACGGCCGTCGCCGACGGCGGCGGGTACGTCCTCAACGGGGCGAAGCGGTGGATCAGCAGCGCCGCGGAGGCCGGCCTGTTCATCGTCTTCGCCCGGCTCGCCGACGCGGGCCTGACCGCGTTCCTGGTCGACCGGGACACCCCCGGCCTGACCGTCGGGCCGCCGATCGCGAAGATGGGCATCAAGGCCAGCTCCACCTGCGACGTCGTCTTCGACGGGGTGCGGGTGGGCAGGCGCGACGTGCTCGGCCGCCCCGGCGGCGGTGAGCTGCTGGCGGTGGAGACGCTCAACGTCGGCAAGGTCGGCATCGCCGCCCAGCTCGTCGGCCTGGCCGACGGTGTGCTCGACGCGGCCACCGGGTACGCGGCCCGCCGCGAGCAGTTCGGCCAGCCGATCGCCGGGTTCCAGGGGGTGGCGTTCCCGCTGGCCCGCCTCGCCGCCGAGCTGCAGGCCGCGCGGGCCCTGCTCTACGACACCACCCGGCTGCTGCAGCACGGCGGCACGCCGGCGCAGCGGCTGCGCGCCACCGCCATGGCCAAGTACGTCGCCTCGGAGGTGGCCGAGCGGGCCGCCGCCCTGGCAGTGGAGACGCTCGGCGCCAACGGCTTCGTCCCCGAGCACGGGGTGGAGAAGTTCTACCGGGACGCCAAAGTCGGCAAGATCTACGAGGGGACCTCCAACATGCAGTTCCGCACGATAGCCGCCACCCACGGCCGGGCCGCCGGCCCGACGGAGGGCTGAGCGGTGGCCAGGACTCTGCTCTTCTGCCTGCCGTACGCCGGCGGCTCCGCGATGCGCATCTACGGCCGCTGGCAGCGGGAGTTGCCCGATTCGATCGAGGTGGTGCCGGTCGAGTACGCCGGCCGGGGCGCCCGGATCGTCGACACGCCGCTGACCAGCGTCGACGCCATCACCGCGGACGTCATGGGCATCCTGCTGGGCCGTATCGACCGGCCGTACGCCATCTTCGGCCACAGCCTCGGCGCGCTGGTCGGGTTCGAGTTGGCCCGCCGGCTGGAGCACCTGCACGGCCGGCCCGCCACCCACCTGTTCGTCTCCGGTCAGCGCGCCCCGCAGCTGCCGCACCCCATGGGCCAGTACGACTACCAGCTGCCCGAGCCCGAGTTCAAGGAGCGGCTGCGCGAGCTGGCCGGCACGCCGGAGGAGGTGCTCGCCAACGAGGAGCTGCTGAACCTGGTGACTCCCGTCCTGCGCGCCGACTTCGAGGCCGCCGACACGTACCGGTACCGGCCCGGCCCCCGGATGACCTGCCCGCTGACCGTCTACGGCGGCGCGGACGACCCGGAGGCCCCGCCGGACACCCTGCCGGACTGGTCGGCGCTGACCTCCGCGCCCTGCGACGTGCGGGTCCTCCCGGGCCAGCACTTCTTCCTGAACGACGAGCAGGCGACGGTGCTCAAGGGGATCGCCGGGGACCTGGAACCGGCGTCGCCGACTGCGAACGGAAGGACGTCCTGATGCGGCTGCGCCCCTGGTTCTACAACACCCTGTACCGGCTCAACGCCGCCCCCTGGGACAAGGAGGTGCGCCCGCACCTCACCGAGCTGGTCGAGTCCGGCCGGCTCACCCCGACCGAGCTGCCGCGCGCCCTGGACCTCGGCTGCGGCACCGGCGCCGAGGCCGTCTACCTGGCCACCAAGGGCTTCGGCCCGGTCGTGGGCGTCGACTTCTCCCCGGTCGCGCTGCGCCGTGCCCGGGCCCGCGCCGCGTCGGCCGGCGTCGCCGACCGGTGCACGTTCACCCAGGCCGACATCACCGCCGGCCCGATTCCGGGGCTCGCCGACTCCTACGACCTGATCTGCGACTTCGGCGCGCTCAACGACACCGAGGGGGAGGAGCGCCTGGCGGTGGCCCGGGCCATCCACCGGCTCAGCCGGCCCGGCGGCAAGGTCCTGCTGTTCTGCTTCCAGGGCGACAAGACGCAGCTCAAGGGCGGCCAGAAGATGGCGCCGATGATCGCCCCGGGCGAGGAGAAGGAGCTCTTCGGCGACGCGTTCGAGCTGGAGTACCTGCCCACCCGGCCGCGCACCGTGACGCTGCTGATGACCCGCCGCTGACCATCCGAGGAGCAACACCATGGACCTGACCCGCCCCATCCTGGTCACCGGCGCCGGCGTGGGCGGCCTGACCGCCGCGCTCGCCCTGGCCCGGCACGGCTTCGCCGTGCGGGTGTACGAGCGGCGCGAGCTGGAGGAGATCACCACCAACGCCGGTTTCGGGCACACCATCTGGAGCAACGCCACCACCAGCCTGCGCACCCTGGGGCTGGGGGAGCGGCTGCTGGCGCGCGCCGAGCCGATGCTCGGCTTCGAGAGCCGCAACTCCCGCCAGCAGGTGATGTTCCGGACGAACACCGCCGACAGCATCTGGCCCGGGTGCGCCCCGACCGTCGGCATCGGCCGGGGCGACCTGATCGGCCTGCTCCGCGAGGCCTGCCTGGACCGCGGCGTGCAGATCGAGTACGGCCAGCGGGCCACCGGGTACGAGATCGCCGGCGACGAGGTCACCCTGAAGCTCGCCGACGGCAGCACCGTCACCGGCGCCGGCCTGATCGGCGCCGACGGTATCCGCTCGACCATCCTGGAGCAGCTGCACGGCCGCATCCCCGCCGTCTACACCGGACGGTCCACCTACCGGGGCATCGCCCCCGGCACCTGCGGCCTCAAGCGTGGCACCGTGCACCTGTTCTCCGACCCCGACAGCCGCTTCGGCGGCGGGGCCTGGCTGATCGGCGGCGACCGGGTGGTCTGGACGCTGTCCTGCGAGCGCACCCCCGGCACGGAGGACCCGCAGGGCATCCCGGGCCGGGCCCGCGAGATCGCCGACGTGCTCGGCGGTCCCGCCCCGACCTTCGTCCGGGACACCCCGCAGGAGACGATCAGCCGGATCGACGTCTACTACCACGAGTGGCTCGACCACTGGGGCGAGGGCCCCGTGACGCTGCTCGGCGACGCCGCGCACGCCCTGCCCACCGACCTGGGCCAGGGCGCCTGCATGGCCATCGAGGACGGCGTGGTGCTCGCCGACTGCCTGGCCACCGCGGCCGACGTCCCCAGCGGCCTGCGCGAGTACGAACGCCGGCGCCGCGAGCGGGTCCACTGGGTCCGGGAGCACGTGCTGCGGGTGAACCGGTTCAAGCCGATCAGCAACAAGGCACTGCGCTGGGTCGTCGGCAAGATCGCCAAGGTGGTGGTGGCGTCCAGCGCCCCGAAGATGTGGCGGGAGGTCCAACGGCCGCCGGAGCTGACGGCCGAGCGCTCATGACCTGACCGGACCGCCTCTGGAAGTGGCCGGGCGTCCGCGGCGGCCCCGGCCCGGAGCGGAAGGACGTCCTGATGCGGCTGCGCCCCTGGTTCTACAACACCCTGTACCGCTTCAACGCGGCACCGTGGGACAAGGAGGTGCGGCCGCAGCTCGTCGAGCTGGTCGAGGCCGGCCGCCTCACGCCCACCGAGCTGCCGCGCGTGCTCGACCTCGGCTGCGGCACCGGCGCCGAGTCGGTCTACCTGGCCGGCAGGGGCTTCGGACCGGTCGTGGGCGTCGACTTCTCCGCGGTGGGGCTGCGTCGGGCCCGGGCCCGCGCCGAGGCCGCCGGGGTGACCGACCGGTGCACGTTCGTCCAGGCCGACGTCACCGCCGGCCCGATCCCCGGTCTCGCCGACTCCTACGACCTGATCTGCGAGTTCGGCATGCTGGACGACACGCAGGGGGAGGAGCGCCTGGCGGTGGCCCGGGCCATCCACCGGCTCAGCCGCCCCGGCGGCAAGGTCCTGCTGTGGGCCTTCCAGGCCGACAAGGAGCAGCTCAAGGGCGGGGCGAAGATGGCGCCGATGATCGCCCCGGGGGAGGAGCGGGAGTTGTTCGGCGAGGCGTTCGAGCTGGAGTACCTGCCCACCCGGCCGCGCACCCTGATGCTGCTGATGACCCGCCGCTGACCGTCGCCCCTCCACCGCGCGTGGAGGGGCGACACCTGCTCGCCGTCCGCTCAGTGGGGCGCGGGCGCCGGCTCCGCGTCGGCGGCCGCCGCGGGGGAGGCGGCCGGCGTGCGCGGCTCGCGGATCAGCAGCGCGACCGCCGCGCCGACCAGCGCGGCCACCCCGGCCGCGGTGAGTCCCCAGTGGACGCCGGAGGCGAGCGCCCGGTCCACCAGCGCGGTCACGGCCGGGCTCGCCGCCGTGTCCGCGGCGCCGTCCTCGGCGAACAGCCGGCGGGCCAGCTCCGCCGAGTCGGCCCGGGTCAACCCGGCGCTGTCGGCGCCGTCCGCCACGACCCGGCGGAAGCCGTCGGTGACGAGGGCGCCGAGCACCGCGATGCCGATCAGAGCGCCGATCTGCTGGCCGGTCTCCCCGGTCGCCGACGCCAGCCCCGCCCGCTCGGCCGGCACGCTGCCCATGAGCGCGCTGTTCACCGGCGGGATCACCAGCCCGATGCCGGCGCCGAACAGCACCAGCAGCGGCCACCACCCGCTGTACGGGTCGGCGGCGTCGACCCGGGCGAGCAGCAGCAGGGCCGTGCCCATGGACAGGGTGCCGGCGAGCACCGGCACCCGGGAGCCGACCCGCCCGGCGAGCAGCCCGGCCAGCGGGGCGGTCACCATCACGGTGGCCATCGCCGGCAGGAACCGCACGCCGGCCGCCGCCGCCGTGTAGTCCTGCGTCTGCTGCAGGAACAGGCTCACCAGGAAGAACGAGGCGTACATCCCGAACGCGACCAGCCCGATCACCAGGGTGCTCGCGGAGAACGTCGAGGACCGGAACAGCTCCAGGTGCAGCATCGGGTGCGCCACCCGCCGCTCCACCACCAGCAGGGCGGCCAGCGCGAGCACCGAGACCACCAGCAGCCCGACGATGAGCGGCGAGCCCCAGCCGAACCGGCTGCCCTCGACCAGCGCGAACGTCAGCGTGCCGAGCCAGAGCACCGTCAGCACCTGGCCGGGCAGGTCGACCACCCGGTGCAGCGGCCCGTCCGGGCGGGCGGTGCCGTCCCGGCCGAGCAGCGCCCGCGCGCCCAGCACCAGCGCCAGCGCGCCGACCGGCAGGTTCACCAGGAACACCGACTGCCACCCCCAGCGGGCGGCGAGCAGCCCGCCGAGCACCGGACCGAGCAGCAGCGCCAGCGCGGACACCCCGGACCAGATGCCGAACGCGCGGGCCCGCTCCTTCGGCGTCGGGAAGGTGTGCGACAGGATCGCCAGGGTCTGCGGGGTCACCAGCGCCGCCCCGAGGCCCTGCACGACCCGGCCGGCCACCAGCACCTCCAGCTGCGGGGCGTACGCGCAGATCGCCGAGCCGATCGTGAACGTGGCCAGCCCGGCGAGGAACATCTCGGCCCGGCCGAGCCGGTCGCCGAGGCTGCCCGAGGTGAGCAGCAGCGCCGCGAACACCAGCACGTACCCGTCGGCGATCCACACCAGCCCCGTCAGGTCGGCCCCCAGGTCGGCCCGCATGGCCGGCAGGGTCAGGCTGATCGCGGTGCTGTCCAGCAGCGCCATGAACAGGGCCAGGCAGACCACCACCAGGACGGTGGCAGGGGCGGGCGGGCGTCGGGCCTGCGAGGCGGCCAAGGCGATGCCTCCTGATCGTCGGTTGCGGCGGTGCGGATCCGCCCTGGCCGGCGAGGCTGCCAGCGTACGTCCGGCGCCGCCAGCCGAGGGCGAGCGCGCCGACCGGGGTGCCCGACCAGGCAGGCCTGCCGCGCCCTCGTGGCCGCGCCGGACGGCCGCTTCCCGCCCCGCCGCCGGCGCATAGGTTTGCGGAGAGGGAGGCGACATGTCCGAACAGCACACCCACCGGGCGGCGGCGAACGAGAGCCCGTACCCCCCGCCGCCCGCGGTCCTCGACGCGGTCGCCGAGGCGTCCACCCGGATCAACCGGTACCCCGAGGTCTACCCGACGACGCTGGCCGAGGCGATCGCCGCCCACCACGGCGTACCGGTCGAGCAGGTCGCGGTCGGTGCCGGCGGGGCCGGGCTGATCCAGCAGATGCTGCACCTGGTGGCCCGCGGCCGGCGGCGCGGCGAGGCCCTGTTCGCCTGGCGGTCCTTCGAGGGCTACCCGTTGATCGCCGAGGGGATGGGCGTGCCGGTGCGGCGGGTGCCGCTGCGCGGCCACGCGCACGACCTCGAGGCCATGGCGAAGGCCGTACGCCGGCGCACCAAGCTCGTCTTCCTGTGCAGCCCCAACAACCCCACCGGCGCCGCCATCCGGCAGGACGAGCTGGACGCCTTCCTCGCCCGGGTGCCCCGGCGGGTCTTCGTCGTCCTCGACGAGGTGTACCGGGGCTTCGCCACGGACCCGGCCACCGCGGACGGGCTGCGCACCCTGCCGGCGCACCCGAACCTGGTGGTGCTGCGCAGCTTCTCCAAGGCGTACGGGCTGGCCGGCCTGCGGGTCGGCTACGCCGTCGGGCATTCCGGCCCGATCGCCGGGCTGCGCGCGGTGACCATGCCGTTCCTGGTGCCCGAGGTGGCCCAGGCGGCGGCGATCGCGGCGCTGGCCGCCGAGCCGGAGTACGCGGCCCGCCGCCGGGAGGTCGCCGCCGAACGCGACCGGGTCCTGCGGGCGCTGCGGGAGGCCGGCGTCGACGCGCCGCCCAGCGAGGGGAACTTCGTCTGGCTGCCGCTGGGCGAGCGCACCGACGCCTTCGAGGCCGCCTGCCGCGCGGAGGGGCTGCTGGTGCACGCCTTCCCCGGCGAGGGCGCCCGGGTCACCATCGGCCTGCCCGAGAGCAACGACCTGCTGCTCAAGGTCGCCACCGGGACCGCCTGGTCCCGGCCCTGACCCACCTGACCCTCGCCGCGCCTGTTCCGCGTCGGCGGGCCGGGCGGCGCTGCCCGGCCCGCCGCTCACGCCCGGCTGGTGAGCAGGTCCGCCGGGGGTTCGGGCGTCAGCTTGCGGGCGACCACGGTGAACGCGTCGACGACCCGCTCCAGGTGCTCCTCGGTGTGCGTGGCCATCACGCTGACCCGAAGCTGCGCCTGGCCCTTCGGCACCGCCGGGTACAGCGCCACGTTGACGTAGATGCCCTGGTCGTACAGCAGCCGCCACATCCGGGCGGCGGTCAGGTCGTCCGGCGCGGGCACCCGCAGGATCGGGGTCTGCACCTCCACCTCGTTGGCGGACACCGGCACCGGCCCGACCGCGAAGCCCAACTCGTCGAGCGCGGCGCGCAGCCGGGCCGTGTTGGCGGCCAGCCGCGCCCGCCGTTCCTCGCCCTCGGCCGCCCGGGCGATCTCCACCCCGGCCAGCGCCGCGCCGATCCCCGCCGGCGGGGCTGCGGCGGTGAACATGAACGCGCGCGACTGCACCCGCAGGAAGTCGATGACGTCGGCCGGCCCGGTGACGAAGCCACCGCCGCCGCCGAGCGCCTTGGAGAACGTGCCCATCCGCAGGTCCACCGCGTCGGCCAGGCAGGCCAGCGCGGCCACCCCCTGCCCGTCCGGTCCGAGCACCCCCACGGCGTGCGCCTCGTCGACGAGCAGGCGGGCCCCGTACCGGCGGGACAGGCCGGTGACGCCGACGATGTCGGACAGGTCGCCCTGCATCGAGTAGACGGTGTCGACGACCACGAGGATCCCGCCGTCGCCCTGCGCGGCCCGGCGCAGCAGCGCCTCCATGCGGTCCATCCGGTTGTGCCGGAACGGCAGCAGCCGGCCCCGGGCCAGCGCGGCGCCGTCCAGGATGGAGGCGTGGTCGCCGGCGTCGCAGACGGCGACGTCGCCCTCTCCGACGAGCGCCCCGATCACGCCGAGGTTCGTGGTGTACCCGCTGCCGAAGACGAGGGCGTCCTCCTCGCCGAACCAGTCCGCCACCGCCGCCTCGACCCGCAGGTGCAGCTCGGTGGTGCCGTTCATCAGCCGGGAGCCGTTGACCGAGGTGCCGTACCGCTGGGCGGCCAGGTTGGCCGCCTCGGTCAGCCGCGGATCCCCGGACAGCCCCAGGTAGTTGCTGGAGCCCAGGTTCACCCGCGGTACGCCGTCCATCACCGTCACCGCCGCGGGTGGCCCCTGCAGGGTCCGGAAGTAGGGCAGCAGGTCCCGTACCTCCAGCTCCCGGCGGAACGCGTACGAGTCATACGCTCGTACTTTGGCGAAGAGGTCTGTACTCATACCGCTCATGGCACACCGGAGAGGGCGGTTTTCCGATCCCCGGTCAACACGACAGTTGGCCACCCCGATCGAGCAGGTGCCCGCGGGCCGGCACCCCGGGCCGGGCGTCCATGGTGTGGAATGGAGGGCGGCGGGTTCCGGGGAACGGGGAGGTCGGAATGTCCGGTGTGGAGCTGCTTCTCACGGCGCTGACGGCGGGCGTCACGGCGGGGGTCACCGACGCGACCGGTGGCCTGGTCCGGGAGGGCTTCGTCAAGCTGCGGGACCTGGTCCGGCCCCGGCTGACCGCCGGCGGCGAGGAGGCACTGCGGGCGCTGGAGGCCGAGCAGTCCGAGCCGGGCGTGTGGCAGGTCCGGCTCACCGAGGACCTCGTCCGCTCCGGCGCCGACCGGGACGAGCGGATCCTCGCCGCGGCCCGGGAGCTGCTGGCCCGCCTGGAGGCGGCCGGCGGCCGGACCGAGGTGGGCCACGTCGACCTGCGCGGGGCGCGGGGCGTCCAGCTCGGCAGCCACAGCACCCAGCACAACACGTTCAACTGATCGGGCCGGGCGGATGGCCACCGACGACCGGGGCGAGGACGCTCGACGTGTGCCGCCGTCCGTGGACGCCCGCCACGCCCGGGGCGTGCAGTTCGGCGACAACAGCGTCCAGCACAACTACTTCGCGCCGCCGGTGCGCTCCGCGTACCTGGAGCACGTCCGGCGGCTCGCCCCGGCGACGCTGCTCGACCGGGACGCCGAGCTGGCGCGGCTCGCGGCGTTCTGCACCGGCGACGGGCCGGGCGAGTACCTGTGGTGGGAGGCCGGCGCGGGCGACGGCAGGACGGCGCTGCTGTCGTGGTTCGTGCTCCACCCGCCACCCGGGGTGCGGCTGGTGTCGTTCTTCGCCGACGACCGCCGCACCGTACGGCAGAACCGGGAGGCGTTCGTCGACGTCGTGCTGGAGCAGTTGGTCGAGCTGACGGACGGGTCGATGCCGGGGCACCTCACCGAGTCGACCCGGGAGTCGCACCTGCTGAAGCGGTACGCGGACGCGGTTGAGGCCTGCCGGCGGCGCGGCGAGCGGCTGGTGCTGGTCGTCGACGGGCTGGGCGGGGACGACGGAGCGGGCGACCGGGGATCCAGCATCGCCGCGCTGCTGCCGGCCGGCGGGCCGCGCGTCGTCGCGACGAGCACGGTCGGCTGGCGGGTTCCCGCCGACGTGCCGGGCGGGCACCCGTTGCGGAAGCGGCGCGCCCGGCGACTGTCCCGGTACGTCGGGCCGGAGGAGCGCAGGCGCAGGGCCGAGGAGGCCGCCCGGCGGGAGCAGCAGCGCCGCCGCGCCGAACAGGACCGGCGCGACCGGGAACAGCGCGCCGAGCAGGCGCGGCAGGAAGCCGAGCAGAGGGTTCGCCGGGCGCGGGCCGCCGAGGCGGAACGGACCAGCCCGGCGGCGCGGGCGGACGCCACGCGCCGGGCGCTGACCCTGGTGGCCGGGTGGACACTCGCCCTCGTCGTGGCCGCCTGGCTCGCCTGGGGCTGGTCCGACGCCAGGATCGCCGCGATCCTCACCGGTCAGCTCCTGCTCGCGGGGGCGGGAGCCGTGGCCGGCCTCGTTCCGTCCGCCCTCCGGCTCGGCGCGGCGTACCGACCGGCGCTGCGCACGCCCGCCGCGTGGCTCCCGGCGCCCCGGGCCGCGCTCGCTCGCGGCGGCGGGGTGCTGGCGTTCGTCGTGCTGGGAGGAGCGGCCGCCCACGACTACCTCGACGCCCGCGACGAGCGCCTGAGTTTCCAGGCCATCGGAGTGGACGGAGCGTCCTTCAACTCCGGCGAGGTGGTGGCGCTGGTGTTCCTGCTGATGGTCGCCGCGGGTCTGGCCGTCGCCGGGCTCCTGGTCGGCCGGACGGCCGTCGAGCCGTGGGAGCGGCGGCACCGCGAGGCGCAGCGGGCGGCCGCCAGCGCCGCCGGACCGAACCGGCCCCCGGGCACCCGGTAGCGTCCGGCCGCAACCGGGCCCGGCTCAGTCGGGCGGCCACGCGGCCGGGATGCGTTCCAGCACCCCGCCGGCGAACACGTCGCGCAGCCCCAGCGGCTTGAGGTGGACGTACCCGATGTGGCAGTCGCAGACCGCGTTGCCGCACGGCCGGGGCCGCAGCGCGGCCCGCCACGACCCGTCGTACAGGTTGCCGATGGGCTCGGCGATGAAGTGGCAGCGGCGCACCGTGCCGTCGCCGAGGACGGAGATCGCGGTCTCCCCGGCGTGGCAGGGCCGGCCCAGCGACAGGTGCGGGCGCACGCTGTAGCCGAACAGCGGATCCAGCTCAGTCCACGTCGCCTCCTCGGCGGCGTCGTAGCGGCGCCCCTCGGCGGCGTTCACCCACAGGTACACCTGCGGCGGCAGCGCCGCCCGCAGCGCCCGCGCCTCGGCCAGGTGCTCCGGCAGCCCCACCACGCCGACAGAGAACCGGACGCCCAGCTCGGTCAGGCGGGCGCAGCGCGCCAGGAACCGGTCCCGTTCGACCTGACCCGGGTGGTACGTCGTCCACAGCGCGGCCCGCGCCGGGTCGGCGTCGGCGAGCCAGTCCACCCGGGCGGCGAGGTTGGTCTGGATGACCACCCGCTCGACGTGCGGCAGGTGCGACAGCGACACCATCGCGTCCCGGTACCAGCGGCGGGTCAGCCCCTCGCCCCACGGGGTGAACAGCACCGACAGCCGGACGTCGGTGGTGGCCGCCACCCAGCCGGCGAACCGCTCCAGCGCGGCCCGGTCGGCGCGCAGCAGCTCCGGCGGGTCGTGCCGCTTGGCGAACGGGCAGTACGGGCAGTCGTAGTTGCAGCTGGACAACGGCCCGCGGTAGAGGATCGCGAGGTTCACCTCGACACGTACCCGGTCATCGCGGCGCGCACCGCGGCGGAGGTCAGCCACGGCCCGATCGCGTCGGAGCGGGCCAGCCCGGCCGGGGTGAGCCGCAGCCCGCCGGCGGTGGCCCAGCCCCGGTCGACCAGCCGGGCCAGCTCGGGGAAGTCGTCGGCGGGCGGGCGGCCGAACCGGGCCGCGTACGCGACGGCGTCGACGCCCTCGGCGCGCAGCAGGGACTTGAGCAGCCAGCGGCGGCGCTGCTCGGCCCCGTCCAGGTGGTACCCGAACTCGGCGTACCGGAAGTCGTCGGCCGGGCGGGTCAGGTAGTCGTCGAGCACCGCCCGCACCTCGCCGACGCCGACCGCGTAGTCGAACGAGTAGTGCAGCGACGTGGTGTACGAGCGGGCGCCGCAGCCCAGCCCGACCATGCCGTCGTCCTGGCAGCAGTAGTCCGGCCCGTCCGGGGCCGGGACGTCGGCGCGGCGGAACTGCCGCATCGACTCCTGCCGGTACCCGGCCGCGCCGAGCACCTCCACCGCCTGCGCGTACAGGGCCAGCCGCTGGGCGTCCCAGTCGGCGCGGGTGTGTGCCCGCCGGCCCAGCCCGGTCAGCGGCCGCACGTACAGCGGGTACAGGTACAACTCCTCCGGCCGCCACGCGAGGGCCGCGTCCAGGCTCTGCCGCCAGGTGTCGGCGGTCTGCCCGTCGATGCCGTAGATCAGGTCGACGTTGAGCACCGGGATACGCGCGTCGCGGATCGCGCCGAGCGCCGCCTCCACCTCCGCGCGGCGCTGCGGCCGGCCGGCGGCCCGGGCCTCGGCGTCGAGGAAGCTCTGCACGCCGATGCTCACCCGGGTCGCGCCGTGCGCGGCGAGCACCGCGAGCCGGTCCGGGGTCGCGGTGGCCGGCGAGGTCTCCACCGACAGGGGTACGCCGGGCAGCCGCGCGCCGATGGTGGACGTGGCGATGTCGAACAGTTCGGTCAGCTCGTCTGCGGTCAGGTAGGTGGGGGTGCCCCCGCCGAACGCCGCCCGGGCGTACCGGGCGTCGCCGCCGAGGGCGTCGGCGACCCGCTCGGCCTGCCGGCGCAGCTGCCGCAGGTACGCGCTCACCTGCTCGGCGGGCGCGTTGGCGCGGGTGAACAGGTTGCAGAAGCCGCAGCGCATCTCGCAGAACGGCACGTGCACGTAGAGGAACAGGGCATCGCGCGCCTCGGCCCGCCACAGGTCGGCCAGCGGCGGCCGGGGCCGCAGCGCCCGGTACGACGTCTTGTGCGGGTACGCGTACAGGTACTGCTGGTAGGGCGAGCCGTCGAGGCCCGCGTCGGTGCTGGTCACCAGTCCCCCGGTCGCAGGATGAAGTGGGCGTACGGGACGGTCCACACCACGTCGTGGCCGATCCGGTGGCCGGTGTGGCCGTCCTCCCCGTACGCGGTGCCGTGGTCGGCGCAGATGATCGTGAACACGGGCCGGCCCCGCCCGGTGACCAGGGCGAACAGCCGGTCGATCCGCCCGTCGACGTACTCGAGGGCGGCGGCGTGGCTGGCCAGGTCGTCGGCCTCGGCGCCGGGCAGGTAATGCCGGTTGGGCTGGTGCAGCGCCGCCACGTTGAGGAACGTGAACAGGGGCCGGCCGTCCGGGACCCGGGGCAGCACCTCGGCCAGCCGGTCGAGCTGCGCGTCCAGGCAGGTGGGGGACGTGACGCCGAACTCCGGCTCCCAGTGCGCCTCGGCGAACAGCCCCGGCAGCACGGCGCCCAGCGGGCTGCGTCGGTTGAAGAACCCGACGCCGCCCAGGCACAGCGTGTGGTAGCCGACGTCGGCCAGGGCGGTCGGCAGGTCCGGGGCGTCGAACACCCAGGTGTCGCTGCCCGCTGTCTCGCTGCCGGGGAACCGGGCCGCGTACAGCCGCTCGTGCCGACCGGGCTCGGCCGGGGTGGGCAGGAAACCCGCGAAGAACGCGTGGTGCGCGGCGTAGGTGAAGCTGGCGGGGGAGTGGCGGCGCTCCCACCGGCCGCCGGGCAGCGCCCGCGCGAGCCGCGGGGTGCGCCCGGCCGCGGCCAGTTCGGCGGCCACGTCGTAGCGCAGCGTGTCGAGGGTGACCAGGAGCAGGTCGTGGCTGCCGATCAGGCTCCGCACGCCGGCACCTCCCGCCGGGCCGCCGGGGTGGCCCCGGGGCGCGCGGCCCCCGCCGGGGCGGTCGCCGCGCCGGCCGGTACCGGGGCTGCCGCCGCCCGCCACCGCTGCCACCGGCCGCTGGTCAGGGCGCGCACCTGCTCGGCGTAGGTGTCCCGGCCGTCGGCGAGGACCCCGGGCAGCAGGTCCCCGAACGCGTTGACCTCCGCCACCGCGTGCCGGCGCCAGCCGGTCAGGAACATCAGGTCGACGCCGACGTGCAGCGAGCGGGGAAAGCACGCGGCGGCCCGCTCGCAGGTCTCCATCGCCGCCGCCCACGCCGCCGGGCCGGCCGCGGCCTGTAGCTGCGCCAGGTCGCCGCGGGCGTTGCCGAGGTGCAGGTTCGTCATCGGCCCCCGGGCGGCGCGGACGACGGCGTGGGTGGGACGGCCGGCGACCACCACCACCCGCAGGTCGACGACCCGGTCGGCGAGCCCGGCCTTGGGCAGCCACCGTTCGACGTGCAGCCCGTCCGGGGCCAGCCGGTCGACGATCGCGGCGACCGCGCCCTCGTCGTCGTACTCGCGCAGCCGCAGCGAGTTGAACAGCCCGTCCGAGGTCGCCTCGACCGTGGTGACGGCCCGGATGCGGCCGGGGGCGACCGCGAGGGCGAGCACCCCGGCGGCCGACGAGCCGTGCGCGGGCTTCACGAACACCCGCGTCCAACCGGCCTCGGCCATGGCGGCGCGCAGCTGCGCGTACCCGCGCACGGGCGGCAGGGCGGCCGGCACGGGCACGCCGGCGGCCGACAGTAGCGCGTGGCAGCGCCGCTTGTCGCACAGCGCCGCGACGTCCTCCGGGTGGTTGAGCAGCTCCGCGCCACCGGCGGCCACCCGGTCGAGGGCGGCGAGCAGGCCCGCGTACGCGTCGGCGAGGCCGACCAGCTCGCCGTGCCGCGCCGGGGCGGCGGCCCGGCGCAGCAGCCGGTCGACCTCCGGGTCCTCGCCGGTGGAGTCGACGCGCACCAGGGCGCCGGCCGGCGGCGGGGCCGCCCCGGCGAGCACGTCGGCCCAGGGCAGCACCGCCGGCCGGGGCAGCCCGGCGGCCAGGACGGCCCTGGTGAACAGGCCGACGCGGCGGTTGTCGGGGTTGCCGACGACGGTCAGGCGCATGTCACTCGGACACCGCCGTGTACCGGTACGCCTCGCCGTCGTACTCGTCGGCCTCCTTCGGCTCGGACAGATCCACCCGGACGCCGGGCAGCGCGCCGGGCAGCGCCGCCGCCAGCTCCGCCGAGATGTAGTGGTGGTGCAGGTCCAGCATGGCGAGGTGGGTCAGCGGCTGCCCGCCCGCCAGGGCGGCCGCGCCGCGGTCGCCGAGGGTCCCCAGCGACAGGTCCAGCCGCGTCAGCCGCGCGACCACGGGCGCCGACGCGAGCGCCTCGGCGAGGTCGTCGGCGATCTCGGCGTTGCGCAGCCCGAGCCGGCGCAGCGCGGGGAACCGCTGCCCGGCCAGCAACGGGGCCAGATCCTCCACGGTGGTGTCGCCGCCGTAGTCGGGGGTGCCGAGCCACAGCTCCAGGTCGGTCAGGGCGGGCAATTCGGAGTCGAGCACCGCGCCGACGAAGTCGCGGCCCAGGCCGCCGCTCTGCACCGTGAGCTCCCGCAGCCGCCCGTGCCGCACGGGTGAGAACTCGAAGTCCTCGCCGCCGCGCACCCGCAGCACCTCCAGCTGCGGGTACGCGTCCAGCAGCGGGCTGACGTCGCCGACCCGCATCCAGGAGACCTCGCATTCCTCGACGGTGATGTCGCCGAGGAACAGGGCCCGCAGGTTGGGCAGGCGCGGCGCGGCGGCGCAGAGCTGCGCGACCGGGGCGGTGTTGAACGCCGCGTACCCCCAGGAGCCGACGACCAGCGCCTCCACCGTCGGCCCCGCCAGCGCGGCGAACCGGTCGAACGTGTCCCGGAACCCTTCCGACGGCTTGTGCTCCGCGCTGTCGTCGAACTCCCAGTACCCCAACCGCCAGGCGACGGGCCCGTCCACGGTTGGCAGCGGGCCGTCGGCGGGAACCGGGACCACCGGGAGGCCGGCGAAGGTGTCGGCGTGCGATACGAACGTCATCGTCGCTCACTCCCCGACCAGGGTGTAGCGGTACAGCCTGCCGTTGTACTCGTCCGGCGTCCGCGGGTCCGACACATCGACCTCCACGCCCGGCAGGGCGGCCACCACCCGCTCCCGCCACTGGTCGGTGAGGTAGTGGTGGTGCAGGTCGAGGCGGCGCAGGTGGGTCAGCGGCTGCCCGGCCAGCAGCGCCTCGGCGCCGGAGTCGGTGAGCACCCCCATCGACAGGTCGAGGACCTCCAGCCGGCGGCCGACCGGTGCGGTGGCCACCGCCGCCGCGATGTCGTCGGCGATCTCGGCGTTGCACAGCGCCAGGTGCCGCAGCGCGGGCAGCCCCGCCCCGGCCAGCAGCGGGTCCAGGTCGGCCACGGTCGCGTCACCGCCGTAGTCCCTCCTGCCGAACCACAGGTCCAGGCGCTCCAGCGCGGGCAGGTCGCAGCCGGACACCCCGCGCACCACCGACCCCGGCAGGCCGCCGCACTGGAAACCGAGCTCCCGCAGCCGGTCGTGCCGGACCGGGTCGAGGCGCAGCCCGGCGGCGCCGCGCACCCACAGCACCTCCAGGCCCGGGTACGCGGCCAGCAGCGGCGTGATGTCGCCGTGCGTCAGCCAGGAGATCTCGCACTGCTCGCCGACCAGGTCGGCCAGGAACAGCGCCCGCAGCCCGGTCCACTTCCCGGCCGCCTCGACGAGCAGGTCGACGGGCAGCGGGCTCTCGTACGCGGTGCCCCACTCGCCGATCACCAGCGCCCGGACGGCGTCGGCCGGCACCTCGTCGCGCAGCGCCGCGACCCGGGCCGCGAACTCCGCGGGCTCCGCATCGAAGTCCTCCACCTCCAGCCGCCAGGCGACCGCCGACGGGTCGTCGGGCAGGGGCATTCCCGGGGTGAAGGGCAGCACGGGCAGCCCGGCGAACGACGACAGATGGGAGTGGACCACGCCAACCTCCGGCTCGACTGGTGCAGCGGCGGCGCGACCGTAACAGGTCGCACCGACAACATGATCAGCAGCGGGCGTCCGGGGTGACGGCCGGGGTGGTCGGCAAGGTCAGGAGACCGGATATCTAGTCACAGCCATCGATGTCTGGTAGGAATTGCGCAAGGCCGGCCCCGCAAGTGCAAGAAACCTTCCACCAGGCCAACCGGGAGAGACCATGTCCACGACCCGCCCCACGCTGCACCGCCGCGCGGTCACCCTGCTCATCGCGTCGCTCGCCGCCATCGGCATCACCTTCGGCGTCGCCAGTCCCGCCTTCGCGATCAGCCACTCCAGCGCCACGTCCCAGCTGCGCGCCGCCGGGATCACCTGGAGCTCCAGTGGCAACTGCAGCGACCGCTACAACTCCAGCTGCACGTCGTTCGAGGGCATCCGGCAGTCCACCATCGACGGCATCATCACCTTCAAGCGGGCGAGCGGCTGCGCCATCAACATCACCGCCGGCACCGAGGTCGGCCACTCCAGCGGCACCTACAGCCACTGGAACGGGTACAAGGTGGACATCAGCAAGACGAGCTGCGTGTACGGCTACATCTCGCGGAACTACACCTACCTCGGCTACATCTCCGGCTGGGGCTACCAGTACCGGGCCCCGTCGGGCAACCTCTACACCGACGAGGGCAACCACTGGGACATCCTCTACTACACCTGCGGCTGCTGACCCCCGTGCCGTGACCGGGCCGCCACCGATTCCTCCCGGTGGCGGCCCGGCACCACGACGACGTACCCCTACCGCTCCTCGGCCGCGGCGACCCGGTAGCCCAGCACGTCCGCCGCGCCCGGCGCGCTCGGCACGGTCACGTCGCCGGCCGGCTGCGCCTGCACCGGCTCCGCCGCCGGCGGCTGCACCTCCCGGCCCGACTGCACCGTCGGATACTCGGCCGTCGCCCCGCCGCCCGTCGCGGCGGCCATCACCGCCGCCGCCGCGAGGTCGGCCACCCGCTTCGCCTCCCGCTGCACCCGGGCCCGGACGTCCTTCGCGTGCCGCTCGGCCTCCTCGGCCGCAGTGCGCGCCGCGTCCAGGCGGCTCGCCTCCACCGTCAGCTCCTGCCGGACCTCCGCGAGGCGCTGCTGCAGGCGGCCGACCTCGTGCTCGAACGCGGCACCCTCCTCGCGGGCCTGCGCCAGCTGCTGCTGCGCCGCGTCCAGCTCGGCGTGCAGCTGCGTCAGCGCCTGCCGCTGACCGCCGATCTCCTGTTGCAGGGCCGTGAGCTGCTCCTGGTGGGCGCTCGCCTGCTCGTCGGCCCGCTTGCGCACCTCCGTCGAGTACTGCTGCGCCTCGGCGATCAGATTGGCGATCTTCTGCTCGGCGGCGGTCAGCTGGGCCGCCACGTCCCGCTCGGCCGCCGCGCGGTGCTCGGCGAGCTCCTGCTCGGCCGCCGTTCGCCGCTCGCTGATCTCCCGCTCCACGTTGACCCGCCACTGGGCCAGCTCCTGCTGGCTCTGCGCGCGCGCCGCCTGCACCTCCTGCTGGATCTGGGTACGGGCCGCCTTGGTCAGCGCCTCGGCGGCGGCCTGCGCCTGCTCCACCTGCTGCGCGGTCAGCTCGTTGATCCGCTTCGCCTCCTGCTGGGCGTGCTCGTGCGCGGCCTCGCCGTCGACCCGCAGCTGCTCCACCAGCTCCTGGATGTCCGCGAGCTGCGCCTCCGCCGCCGCCCGGCGCTCCTCGTACTCCTTCTCGTGCTCCGCCCGGCGCGCCGACAGCTCCGCATCCAGCTCCTGCACCGCCCGCGCGGCGTGCTCCCGCGTCTCGAGCAGCAGCCGCTCCGCCTCCGCCTGCAGCTCACCGGCCTGCTGCGCGGCGCTCTCGGTGATCACACCGGCCTGCTTCTCCGCCAGCGCGAGGATCTGGTCGACCATCGGCCCCAGGTCGCGGAACGAGGCCCGGTCCACCTGCGCCGGGCGCTGGCGCAGCTCGGTCACCTCCGCCTGCAACTGCTGGTACTGGACGGTCAGGCCGCGCAACTGGTGCTGGGCCCGGTCCCGCTCGGCCATCAGCGCCGCGGCGGTGGCGTCGGCCTGCTCGACGTACCGGTCGACCTGCCGCTTGTCGTAGCCGCGCAACGCCTGCTCGAAGCTCGGCCGCCCGTTCGCCTCCGTGCGTACCGGAAACGGCTCCCCGCCGTTGGACATGCGCAACCCTCCGTAGAACTCAGACCCGGCGCGTCACCGCCCCGCGGGGCGTGGTGTCGCGCAACGCTACCGCCGCCCGTCGCCGCCGAACACCCCACCCCACCGCCACACTGCCCGCGACGCTCGCTGGCGGAACTCCCCACCCGCCCCCGTCGCACCGTGATCGCCGTTCTCGACGCCCTGCGCGACTTCCCGGACGTGCACGTCATCGCCGAGGGTGCGCCGGAGGTCCACGGCCGGTGGAACGGGCGACGGCTGTTGCTGGTGAGCTGGTCGGGGCGGAACTGGCGGGCCGAGTCGTGGGCGAGCCTGCTGACCGGCCTCGCCGGATACGCGCGGGCGGTTCCCCTGCGCCATCCCGACCGACAGTGGACGGTGTCCGACCCGCAGGACGCGTTCGGGCAAGCCGATGCCTGATAACGGCGGGCTGGCGCCCGGATCAGTAGTCGGACGGCGATGAGACACCAGCGGACGAACCGCCACGGCGGGCGAGCTCGATCCGTGCCAACAGGTCGGCGACCTCACGGGTCAGCTCGTGCTCGGCTCCGTACACCAGGTGCAGGTCGTCGCGGAGCGCGGCGACCTCGGCCTCCGCTCCCGCGACGTCGCCCTCGGTGAACAGCAGCGTGCCGATGTCGCGGCGCAGCTCCAACGCCACGGTGGACACGTCGCTCTCCACCGCCCGTACACGCGCGAGGACCTGCCGGAACTGCCGCAGCGCCGCCGTGGCCTGGCCCAGCTCCGCCCGGCAGTGGGCCGCCTGCCGCAGGCAGGCCAGGGCCTCGTCGTTGTTCGGACCTCTCGTACGGGCGAACGCGGCGGCGAGCGAGTCGAACTCGGGCAGGGCCCGACGGGCGTCCCCGCCGACGACGAGGATCGCCGCCCGCCGCTGACGTAGCCGCAGCACCTGCGGGTGCTCCCGACCGAGCGCCGCGCCGGCGGGCTCGACGACCCGCTGCAACGCCTCCGCGGCCTGCGCGTAGCGCTCCTCGGCGAGCAGGTCGTTCGAGCGGTCCCACGCGTCGCGGATCGCCTCGCGCAGCGCTGTGGCGGGCACGGCGTTCACCGGCTTGGACCCGGCGACCGCGCCGAGGGCGACCCGGGGCGGCGGCTGCGTACGCGGCCGTGGCGCGTTGGGGCGGCGGTACAGCAGCGTCGGGTCAGGCATGCCCGCCGGGTGCTGCTCGCCGCCGGCCGGAGGCGGGGCGCCGGGCGGCGGCAGGAACGGCAGCAGCCGCTCGTAGACGTCGTAGGCGTCGGCCGGCCGCCGTTCCGGATTCTTCGCCGTCAGCTCCAGCACCAGCCGCTCCACCGCCTCGGGCACGTCCGGGCGCAGCGTCCGCAGCGGCACGGGTGCGTCGTGGACGTGCTGCCTCATCAGCTCGAAGTCGTTGCCGCCGTCGAACAGCGGCGTGCCCGCGAGCATCTCGTGCAGCAGGCAGCCGAGGGCGTACAGGTCGGTCTGCGGGGTGATCCGCGCGCCCTGGATCTGCTCGGGCGGCATGTAGTGGTACGTGCCGAGCGCCCGCCCGGTCGCGGTGAGGCGGGTGGCGTCGGGCCGCAGCACGGCGGCGATGCCGAAGTCGAGCACCTTCACCGCGCCGGCCTCGGTGATCAGCACGTTGTCGGGCTTCAGGTCGCGGTGCACGACCGGGATGGCGTGCGCGTGGGACAGCACCGTGCACACCTGCGTGGCGATCGCGGCGGCCCACGCGACGGGCAGCGGCCGGGCCGGTGTGATGCAGGCCCGCAGCGGCGTGCCGCGCACGTACTCCATGACCAGGTAGACCCGGTCGTACGACCTGTCGAGCACCGCGTCGTAGACCTGCGGCACCCCGTGGTGCTGGATGCGCGCGGTGACCCGCGCCTCCCGGCGGAACCGCTTGGCGAACTCCTCGGCCTCGTCGGCCGAGGCGATGACGTCGGTGCGGATCAGCTTGACGGCGACCTCCCGGTCGAGCACCGCGTCGTAGCCGCGCCACACCTGTCCCATGCCGCCGGAGCTGATCCGCTCGACCAGCTCGTAGCGGCCGGCGATTGGCTCGGGTCGCACGCTCACCCCCTCGCTACGCGGCGTCGTCCGCCACGCCCTCCTGCTCCCGGATCATCCGCCACGCGGCGCTGCGGGCGCTGCGGTTGAGTGAGCTGCGGAAGTCCCGGTCCGGCCCGAAGTACCTGCGCCCGAGGTCGGCGACGCTGTCGAAGTGGTCCATCATCTTCTCCTCGAACACCGGCTCGAAGACGTGCCCGAAGCCCTCCTCGTCGTTCGCCACCGCCGCGAGGCGCACCTTCGGGTCGGCGACCGCCTCCTCGAACGGCTTGATCACGTCCTGCTCGGTGAACTCGGTGCCGTGCCGCTCGTTGAACCGCGCGATCAGCTCCGACAGCAGGGACTTCTCCGGGTCCGCGCCGCCGCCGGAGCCGTCGCCGAAGCCCTTCATCAGCGTGGTGCCCTCGGGGCGCAGGCTGACGTCGTGCTTGCCGGTCTTCTCGACCCGCAGGTGGCTCAGGTCCACCTCGCCGATGTCCACCCCGCCGTCGTCGCGGCGCGGCAGCCGGTTGAGCAGGTGCCGCCCGTACAGGTAGAGCCGCTCCAGCTCGGTGTCGGTGTACTGGATGATCTGCGACAGGAAGCCGTACTTGCGGACGAAGTCGGTCAGGTCTGCCCGGAACGTCTCGGCGGTTTCCCGGTCGTGGGCGTCGCCGCCGTCCACCAGCGCCGTGAACCGGGCCACCGCCGGCCCCAGGTGCCGGTACAGCTCCGCGTGCAGCTTCTCCCACGCCGCCGCGTTCCCACCGGCCCGCCGCTGCGCCGCCGCGTAGGCCGCCACGAACTCCTGCATCTCGGCCTCGACCAGCAGCGGCGGGGACATCACCCGGCTCTGCGCGGTGTAGAGCAGGTTGGGGTCCGAGGGGAGGGTCGCGGCCTCCTCGTAGTACGGCCGGAACGCCTCCGCGATCTCCTCGGCCTTGTTGCGGAAGTCGAGCACGGCGAGGTCTTCCTGGCTCTTGCCGTCGGCGGTGCGGTTGACCCGCGACAGCGTCTGCACCGCCGAGACACCGGCCAGCTTCTTGGTCACGTACATCGTGGTGAGCAGCGGCTGGTCGAAGCCGGTCTGGTACTTGTCCGCCACGACCAGGATCCGGTACTCGCGGCGGCGGTTGCCGCCCGCGCGGGCGGCCCGGTCGTCGGCGCGGGTGTACGCGAACGCGTCGGGCAGCTCGCGCTCGGGCAGACCGCCGTTCTCCGTCGACTCGGTGATCTCCTCACCGTCGTAGGTGAGGCTGCCGGAGAAGGCGACCAGCACCCCCAGGTCGGGATAATTCCGGTCGGCGGCGTACCGCTTGATGGCCCGCGCCATCTGCACGGCGGCGGGCCGACCAGCGGTGACCACCATCGCCTTGGCCCGCCCGCCCAGTCGCCCGGCGGTGTGGGTGCGGAAGTGCTCCACGATGATCTGCGCGTGCTGAGCCACCGTGGACGGGTGCGTGCCCGCGTAGCGGGCGAGCAGCGGGTTGGCCTTCGCCGGGTCGACCTCGCGCTCGTCGGGGTTCTGGTTGACCAGCTTCCAGTACGTCGCGTAGGTGACGTAGTTGCGCAGCGGGTCCAGGATGAACCCTTCCTCAATGGCCTGGCGCATCGAGTACGTGTGGAACGGGTGGTACTCGCCGTCGTCGCCGAGGGTGCCGAAGAGCTCCAGCGTCTTGTGCTTCGGCGTGGCGGTGAACGCGAAGTACGACAGGTTCGCCGCCCGCTGCCGCCGACGCGCGCTCGCCGCGAGCGCCACCTCGGTGCCCTCCGGTGCGGCGACGCTGGTCGCCCCCGCCTCGTCGGACTCCGAATCGAGGCCGAGGTCGCGCAGCACCGCCCGGACGGCGGTGGCGGCGTCGCCCGACTGCGAGGAGTGCGCCTCGTCGACGACGATGGCGAACCGGCTGCCGTGGATCTCGGTCGGGTTGCGCCGCAGGTACTCCACGAGGGCGGGGAAGGTGTGCAGGGTGACCGTGACGATCTTGCCGGTCTGCCGGGACAGCGCCTGGGCGAGCTGCTCGGACTTGGCCCCCTGCCGCTCGTCGATCTTCACGACCAGCCCGGCGGTCTGCTCGAAGCTGCCGACGGTCTCCCGGAGCTGCCCGTCGAGGTTGCGCCGGTCGGTGATGATGACGACCTTGTCGAACACGGGCGTGCCGGGCCGCAGCCCGGCGGCCACCGCGCCGGGGTCGAGGTCGGCTGCCGACGGGTGGGTGTGCAGGGACGCCAGCCGGTGCGCCAGCCACGCGATCGTGTTGGACTTCCCGGAGCCGGCGGAGGCCATGATCAGGTAGTTGTGGCCGGCGCCGTGCCGCGCGGCGTGCGCGGTCAACCGCTTCACCGCGTGCCACTGGTGGTAGCGGGGGAAGATCACGACCTTTCGGGTACGCCCGTCCGCGCCCCTCTCCCTGCGCACGTGCACGTACCGTTCCAGCAGCTCCAGCCAGTTGTCGGGCTGCCACACCTCCTCCCAGAGGTAGGAGGTGGCGTACGCGCCGGGCCGGCTGGCCGGCGGGTTGCCCTGCCCGCCCGGCCGGCCGGGGCCGTTGGAGCCGGTGTTGAACGGCAGGAACCGCGTCCGGCTGCCCGGCCCGCGCAGCTGGGTGCAGACGAAGACCAGGTCCGGGTCGACGGCGAAGTTGGCGACCACCCGACCCGAGAAGATCAGCTCGGTGGGGTCGCGGTCGTTGCGGTACTGCTCCTTGGCCTGCTCGACGCCGGAGCCGGTGAGCGGGTTCTTCAGCTCGGCGGTCGCCACCGGGATGCCGTTGAGGAAGAGGGCCAGGTCCAGCCGCTTACCCCGGCCGGACTGCTTGGCCGCGTACGCCAGCTCGCGCACCACGGTCAACCGGTTGGCCCGGTAGTCGTCGAGGATCGCGTCGGACTCCACCAGCGACGGCTTGAAGTACGCCACCCGCAGGCGCACGCCGTTGTCCTTCACGCCCTTGCGCAGCACGCCCAGCAGGCCCTCGTCGGCGATCGCCCGGTCCAGCCGCCGGGCGAAGCCGCGCTGCGCGGCGTCCGGGTCGCCGCCGTAGCGGGTGACCAGCTCGTCCCACTCCCGCGCCTGCGTGGCCCCGATGAAGGTGAACAACTGGCGGGTGTCGAGGCCGAGCTCGGGGCGATAGTCGGCGGCGCTGCCCTCCAACCAGCCGCTGGCCAGCAGCGAGGCGACGATCGCGTCCCCGAACGTGGACTCGTGGTGAACCGCGTTCATTCGGTATCGGTCTCCTGCGCCAGCGTCCACAGCGACTTCCCCCCCGAGACGAACCACCGGGAAGGACCCTGAGCGGCGACGGGCGCCTTGCTCCATCCGGCCATCCGCCACATCTGCTGCACCAGGCCGGAGGGAGAGTACCGCTTCCCGTCGGCCGCCCACAGCAGCGGACGCACCCGTTGGTTGACCCAGGTCGCGGTCCCTCGGCTCGGGTCCTCCGCGAGCCACGCGGCCATCGCGTCCCGCTCGGGCCGGCCCGTCGCCTGATAGGTCAACGGCGTGCCGTCAGCCAGCCGGCCGGTGTCGATCAGGGTGGGAACGGCGTTGGGCCTGCGCCGCTTCGTGGCGGGCTTGGTGGGGCGGTACTCCTGCGGCAGCTCGGGGACCGGCACGTCGCGCTTCAGGTCCGACAGGACCAGACCCGCGAGGGTCCGGCAGTGGTCGGGATCGGCCAGAGTGCTGGACACGATTGAGGTTCGGCCGAACTCGGCATCGACGTGGTGAACCAGCCACGCCGCGGCGCGCTCGACCGTGTGCGGCACCTGGGCGAGGATGCCGTCCCAGTCGGCGTCCGGGTCGTCGATGCCATCCAGGTCCAGATGCTGAAAGACGATGTGCGCGATGAGCCTGTCGCCTCGCTCCACGATTGCTTCGGCCCGCTCCTGCCGGTTCTTCGCGGTGCGATGGAGCGCGGCATCGACCTCCCGCAGGATGAGGACGCTGCGCCAGATCTGGTAGGCGGAGGGCAGGTCCTGGGCGTTGAACAACATCTGGTAGGCCCCTTGAGGACCTTCCTCCCAGAGTCGGTCCGCCCCGCGCTTGGCCCGTACGGCGAGATCGGAATTCCGGTGTGCGCAGGCCAGCGCGACGGCAGCGCTCTCGACCGAGCACCCGCTGTCCGCCGGGGGCTCCGGCTCTCCCCGCTTTACCGCGTACGTCTTCTGCAGCGAGAGGACGAAGTCCTCCTTGATAGCCGTCTGTACGGGGTCCAGGGCGACGAAGTCGCGCCGCTCGACCCGGTTCTGGGTGTTCGTGGCCGTGGTCACCGCGTCCGCGAAGTCCGGCGGGCAGTTCTTGAGGGAAATGACCCGGACGGTCACGTACCCGTCGGCGACTGTCTCGCCGCCCTTGCGGAACGCCCGATGAATCGCGTGGACGGTCTGTGCGCCGTTCACGACGCTGGCGCCGTCGAGCTTGAGCGCGACCGGTGACCGCGTCGACCGACTGAAGTAGTCGGGTTCCAACGCGTCGCACAGCACGGTGATGCCGTTGTTGAAGAACCAGAAGTTGTGCGGCTCGTTGCTCAGCGTGTCGATCAGGCCCTGGTTCACCTGCGTGATGCCGAGCGGCTTGCGGATGTTGCGATCGAACAGGCGATCCTCGTGGGTGTCGTACCAGTCGGCGATTTCGGCGACCGACACGATCCCCTGGAACGCCTCGTATGGATCGGTGATCTTAATCCAGTCCTGCATCTTGGCAGTCAGCGTGATGGGGGGTTCCGCGAAGTCGTTGCGTACCACCTCCCAGATGTCGCGGGCCAGGTAGACGCGCTGGTCGAGAATGTTGCCGAGCCGGTTGAACTCGGCCTGCGCATCGGCGAGTCGCTGTACGACATCGTCCGACAGCGGCTCGGTCCGCATCAGGGTGGGCACCAGGGTGATCTTCGAGCCCTGGTTGCTGAGCACGGCGGCGACCTGATCCGCGAGGTTCTGGAACCGGACGTTGAAGCGATCGAACCTGCGTGCGTCGATGTGACGAAGGCCTTCGATGAATTTGAGCGCCTCGGCGACGCCGAAGCCCGCTCGGCCGCTGTCGCTCCACTTCGACTGGATCAACCAGAGGTGCGACGCGTTCTTGTCGGTGGCCACGGCATCGATGCCGATGTCGTCCCGGCCGTCGATGACCGCATCGGCCGCCGTTGTCGAGTCGCAGCCCGTCAGGTCGCGGACCGTCAGGGCGGCCAGGGCCCTCGACAGGAACGCCTGCTCGCGCTCGGCGCTTGACTTGTTGGCGAGATCGGCGAGATCTACCAGGTCGCCGAATTCTCGTTTGAGCGCTTCCCGTACCTGCCGGATCTGCGTCTTTGGCGCGGTGTCGTAACGCGACGCACCCGGCGTCGCGGGATTCCCATCCACCCGATTACCTAACTGCCGCCGTTAGCCCTCGTTGCCGCGCAGCGCGTTACCCAAGACGCGGGCTGGGTCCGCGCAGGGTGAACGTCTTCCCCAGCTCGAACGCCCAACGTAGTGTGGCACACCTCGATCGCAGAAAGGCGATCTTGATGCGCGAGCGCACCCATCGTAGCGGCTGGCATGATTTCCTGCGTACCGGAAAATCGGCCTCTCGCGGAAACAAGCGGGCGGGATGCATCACCCCAGTTCAGCGCCCGAACGGGCCCATTGAGCGTGATAGCTGATGGTGGCTGACGCCCTCGGCGAGACTCCCTGGCGTGATCATTGGCGGGTGAGGCCGACTGCGACGGCCAGGCGGGTGACGTCGGCGGCGGTGGGGCCGTCGCGGAGGACGGCGGTCAGCACCGTACGGGCGGCGGGGCGGATGCGGGTCTCGGCGGGCGCGATGCGGTCGGCGGTGACCAGGGCACGACCGGCAGCGCGCGGGTTGCCGGCGTCGCGTTGGATGCGGGCCATGTCGATCAGGTGTGCCGCCCGGTGCTCGGCCGGGAGCCGCCGCCAGGCTTCGCCGTTGGTGGCGCGAATGTGGAGGGTGAGCGCCTCGTTCGCGTCGCCCAGGTCGGCGGCGACCAGGACGCGGGCGAGGTCGACCACGGTGGGGCCGTACCCGATGTCGTGGCCGTCGTGGTCGGGGCGCTCGCCGTGGGCGTCGGCGAGTTGGGCGGCGTGCGCGAGGAGGCTGCGCGCGGCGGCGTGGTCGGTGTAGGTGGCGGCGGCCAGCGCGGCCTCGACCAGCAGGGTTCCGGCCAGGGCGAGGCGGTCCGGCGGGCCGTCGTGGTGCGGGGCGAGTTGGCGTACGGCGGTGGTGGCGGCGGTCATCGCCAGCCGGCCACGGTTCAGAGCGCGTAGCGCCTGCGTCAGGGGGATCGCCGCGACGGCCGTGCGGCGCGGGTCACCGGCGGCGGTGGCCATCGCCCGGTCGGCGGCCAGCCAGGCCAGGTCGGCCTCGCCGAGCTTGACCAGGGTCTGGGCGGCGAGCCGGTACGCGCGTACCAGCAGGTCGGCGGCGCGTGCCGAGCCGGTCGGCGCGGCGAGGTCGTGGGCGTGGGCGAGCAGGTCGGGCAGCGTCCGCAGCACCTGGGGGTGGTGGGCGTGCCGGTACGCCGTCCACGCGTACGTGACCTGGCGGTCGAGCTCGTCCAACGTGAGTGGCGGTCGCCAGTCGGGGTCGCCGGGGGCGGGGGAGTGGTAGCGGGCCAGCGCCGCGCGTACCCGCTCGACGGCCCCGGCGATGCCCGTGACCGGCCCGACGCGCCGGCTCTCCCGGCCGAGCAACACCTCCGGGGTGACGCCGAGGGCCCCGGCGACCTCTTCGATGACCGAGATCCGGTCGAGGGGCCGCAGGCCGCGCTCCACCTTGTCCACCCAGCTCTTGGACCGGCCGACCCGGCTGGCGAAGACCTGCTGCGTCATGCCCCGGCGGGCGCGTAGCCGGGCCACGCGCCGCCCGATAGGCGGCTCGTTGTCGCCGCGTCGGCCCGGCCCGATCACAGGTCCTCCGTGCGGTGCATGGCCTCGGTGGACTCGCCGCAGCGCGGGCACCACCGCGACTTGACCCGAAACGCCAGCAGTCCGAACAGGAACCCCGGCACCAGGCCGCCGAACACGACCGGCACGATCTCGGCAATCACGAGCACCTCACCTTCCTCGGATCGGGTTTCGCCCCGATGGTGCGTCCAGTTGACCTCCCCAGAGGGGCGGCGAGGACAGGTGCGGGCGGTGCCTATCGGTGCGGCTCGGTGCGGGGTACCTCCTTCTCACGCCACGTCCGTTACCGTCCGTTGGAGCGCCCGCTACTCATGGAAAGTCGAGGGGAAGTGGCATCCAGCGGAGAGGCAATCACCCGGCTGCTGGCCGAGGCGGGCTGGCAGCCCGAACAGCTCGCCCGGCGACTCAACGAGTGCGCCGAGCGGCACGGTCGCGCCGAGCGGCTGCACCTCAAGACGCCGTACAAGTGGAAGAAGGGGGACATCCCCCGCAGCCCGTGGCCGTCCCTCACGTGTGCGCTGTTGTCCGAGCAGTTGCAGCGGCCGGTCACCCTCGATGAGCTGGGTTGGCCGGACGACGGTTTCGAGGCCGCACCCGCCTGCGCTGGTCTGGAACTGCCCTGGTCGCCGGCAGGGGCCTTGCAGGCTGCCGTGGTCGTGAACGAATCTGAGGGCATGATGCAGCGACGGATGTTCCTCGCTCTGCTCGGTTCCACGTTGACCTCACCAGCTCACGAATGGTTGATCGCCCAGCCACCCGAAAGCGTCGCCTCGGCCACCGGCAGGCCGCTGTCCGGCGAGGTCGTCGACCACCTGGACGCCGTCACGGCCAGCCTGCGACGTATGGACGACCACCTTGGTAGTGGGCAGACGCTCGGCCTGGTTCGTCAACACCTGAGCACGGTGGTCGGAGCGCTGCAAGGTCGCCGCTACACCGACACAGTTGGTCGGCATCTGCACGCCACCGCTGGCGAGCTGCTGCGCCTCGCCGGCTGGCTCTCGTTCGACAACGGGCACCACAGCCAAGCGCAGCGGTTCTGGATCGCGGGTCTCTACCAGGCTCACGCCGCTGGCGACCGTGGGCTCGGCGCGAACATCCTCGGCTTCATGTCCTGCCAGGCCAAGGACCTCGGGCAGCTCCGACAAGCCATCACGCTCGCGGAAACCGCCCGATCCAGCTACCCGGCCACCAGCCCGAAGGTCGCGGCCATTCTGGACCTCCGAGCCGCCGAGGCGTATGCCAACAACGGGTTGGCTCCCGAAACCCGACGTGCGCTCGACAGCGCCTTCGGCCGGCTGACCGACAATGGGCCGCAGCACGGTGACCCCGACTGGGCGTACTGGATCAACGAGGCGCAGGCCCACGCGCAAGCCGGCTATTGCTACGTCAAACTCGAAGACTGGCCGCGCGCCCGCGAGCATCTACGGGCTGCGCTGCGCTTGCAGGGCAACGAGTACACCCGTGAGGGCGCACTGCGGAACGCCCTGCTCGCGACCACCTACGTCCGGCAGCAGCATGCCGACCTGGACCGAGCGCTTGCCCTCGGTGACCAGGCCGTTCAGACCCTCACCGGGCAGGTCACCTCGGCACGGTGCATCAAGCACGTACGCAATCTGGTCGGCAATCTGACGCCCTACCGCCGTACCCCTGCCGTCCGTCGATTCTGTCAAGACGCCAAAGACCTCATCTCAACCTGAGTGCTTGGTGTGGTCTACGGGGGCAAACTTTTAATTTGCGGGCCGAGGCCGGCCGTGAGGTTGGCCTCGAACCCTCTCGGCTTACTCTGTTCCTCGCCCATTGGCGGTATAGGAATCAATCTGGCCGGTGACCGCAGCCGTGATTAGCGCTTGCCGTCGTTCGTTGAGGAGTGCTAACTGCTGATCCAGTCTTGCTTTGAATCGCGTCGCCGCGTCTAGTTGCGTGCGGAGTTGCCGAACCAGCTCGCGCTGGCGGGAAAGCCTCGGCAGTGGGATCGGGAAACTCATGATTTTGCTGCTGTTCGTGGAAGCCAAGTTCGTTGTCTTGCTGCCTGTGCTCTCGAAGTAGCAGCGGCCGTGCAGGGTCTGGGTCATGAGGGCAAGATAGTGGGGGTCGAGTCGATCAGGGTCCGGGCGAAGCGCAAAGACGTGGTTTTGGTGCAGGCAATTGGGGAGTTGTCCTTCCCACACAGTGCCCCGTCCCAACTTGTCTAGGTCTCCGCCCTCCGTCATGAGGACATCGCCGGGCCGAAGGGTGCTTCGAACTGCCATCGCCCGAGGTACCGTAACCTCAGTCACGGAGGAAAGGTCGACATAGCCAGCCTGGACGTTGGCAACCCGCAAGTAGGGGCGGGTAACCGAGTCTATGCTGGCCTCGCGGCTGCCGTCGATGGTGATGCCATTTTGAAGTCGACTTACATAGCCGAGTCGGACTAAAGCTCTGTCTTCCCTCAGCGTGGGCAGCCAGGTCCAGGGCCATGTTCCCGAGGGTGAACGTGTGATGCCGGGGATAAGAATCTCGGACACTTCGGCGTTTGTGTGTTCTTCGAGTGTGACGTACTGTCGCCTCCTAGCACTGGCGAGGCGATCAATGCGAGCGATTTCGACGTCGAGAAAGTCGGCGAGCCTGCGTTGCTCCTCCAGTGGCGGCAGGGTAACAGTAAGATTTCCGATTTCGCTGGCGTTGATTGCGGGGTAGCTAACTCCGGTGGACCGTGCAACTACTTCGTCAATGAATGGCTGAGACTGGCAGTAGTAGGCAAGGTAACGGTTGTCGACCCTGTCGCTAGCCTCCAATACGGCGAAGCCAGTGGAGAAAACGAGAGGTGCCCCACTTGCAGGCACGGGCGCCACTGCACGCAGGTAGGTTCGCACTGTCGAGACGACGACCGATCCAGGAGGCGCGAGCCGTCGGGCCCGGGAGGGAGCGGCTGCGAAGGAAACCTCTCTTTCGGGAATGCTAATGCCGCCCGAGCTATTGACAGACCCGATGTCAATGTAACGGAAGGTGTAGCTTGGATCAGTGCTTTCCGGCAGCGTTTGAGCGTTTATTTTAGCTATGTGTTTGATCCTGTAATCGTTCACTCCGTCACCTCGCTGAGCAGCACCTGGATCTCGGCCTCCAGGGCCTTGAGTTCGGCGTCGATTTCCGCCAGGGGCCGCGGGGGCTTGTACACGTAGAAGTGGCGGGTGAACGGGATCTCGTACCCGATCTTGGTCTTGTCGTGGTCGATCCAGGCGTCGGGGACGTGCGGCAGCACCTCGCGGCGCAGGTATTCCTCGACATCCTCGTCCAGCGGCACGTTCTCGTAGTCGCGCAGCTCTGGGTCCGGCTCCGGCTCGCCCTTGACGAGCTGCACCTCGCCCTCCGGATCGCGCACGCCGATCGCCTCGCGCAGCGCCTTCTGGAACGGCGCACCCGACGGCCAGAGCACGCCGGCCTCGGCCATCGCCGCGCGCAGCGCGTCCCACGCTTCCCGCTTCGTCGGCCAGGACTGCCCGAGCAGCGGCTTCAGGGCGCCGGTCAGCGCCTCCACGTCGAGTGCCCGGGCGATCGCCTTCGACTCCCGTACCCGAATCAGGGTCTCCTCGCTGATCTCGAAGCGGAGCGTGAGCGGGCGCTCGACGGTGATCCGCTGGTGGCCGAAGTCGGAGTTGCGGAAGACCTTGACCTTGGCGTGCTGCGGGTGCTCCGGGTTCTCGGCGGCGTCCAGCGCCTCGCCGTAGCGCCGGGTGATGTCCTCGATCTGCTCGTCGGTGATGCGCTTGCGCTTGTCGCCGAGCGACTTGCGCATCTTGGCGAACTGGTCGCGCGCGTCCAGCAGGATGACCTTGCCCCGGTGGTCGGGGGCCTTGTTGTTGGTGAGGATCCAGAAGTACGTGGAGATCCCCGTGTTGTAGAACAGCTGGTCGGGCAGGGCGACGATGCCCTCCAGCCAGTCGTTCTCGATGATCCACCGCCGGATGCGGGACTCGCCGGACTCGGCCGCCCCGGTGAACAGCGGCGAGCCGTTGAACACGATCGCCACCCGGCTGCCGCCCTTGCCGTCCTTGACCGGCTTCATCTTCGACAGCATGTGCTGGAGGAACAGCAGCGAGCCGTCGTTGATCCGGGGCAGGCCCGCGCCGAAGCGGCCGTGCTTGCCGAGCGTCTCGTGCTCGCGCTCCACCTGGTCCTTGACCTTCTTCCACTCCACGCCGAACGGCGGGTTGGCGAGCAGGAAGTGGAACGTGGCCCCGGCGTGCCCGTCGTCGCTGAACGAGTTGCCGAACTTGATGTTGTCCGGGTCGTGGCCCTTGATCATCAGGTCGGAGCGGCAGATCGCCCACGACTCCGGGTTCAGCTCCTGGCCGTAGACCTTCACCGTCGCCGACGGGTTGAGCCGGGTGATGTGCTCCTCGGCGGCGGTCAGCATGCCGCCGGTGCCGCAGGCCGGGTCCAGCACCGTGCGGGTCACCCCGGGCACGGTCAGCGCGTCGTCGTCCCGGGCGATGAGCAGGTTCACCATCAGCTCGATGACCTCGCGCGGGGTGAAGTGCTCACCGGCGGTCTCGTTCGACTGCTCGGCGAAGCGGCGGATCAGCTCCTCGAAGACGTACCCCATCTGGTGGTTGGAGACCACCTCGGGCCGAAGGTCCAGGTCGGCGAAGCGGGCGACCACCCGGTAGAGCAGGTTCGCCGCGTCGAGCCGGCGGACCTGCTGGGCGAAGTCGTAGCGCTCCATCACCTCCTGCGCGTTCTCGGAGAACGCGCCCACGTAGGCGAGCAGGTGCTTCGCGGCCTGGCCCGGGTCGCCCGCGATCGCCTTGAGGGTGTAGCGGCTGACGTTGTAGAAGCTGTGGCCCGAGGCGCGGCGCAGGAACCGGGCGACGTCGACGTCCTGGTCCTGGAAACGCTCGTACGTCTCCAGCACCTTGTCCTTCGTCGGGCCGAGGACGCACTCCAGCCGCCGCAGCACCGTGAACGGCAGGATCACCTTGCCGTAGTCGGACTGCTTGTAGTCGCCGCGCAGCAGGTCGGCGACCGACCAGGCGTGGTTGGCCAGCTCGGTGTGCTTGCTGGTGTTCAACGGGTTCCTTCCGCGTCGGGTGGGAGCAACGCGCCGCCGGTCAGCCCGGCGGCCAGGGTGTGGGCGGTCTCGTCGGCGAGGCGGAGGGCGATGTCCGCCGCCACGCGCATCGCGTGCAGCTGGCGGAACGCCCGGCCGTACCGGCGTTGGTCGGCCAGGGGGAGCAGGGGCACCCGCAGCCGCCGGGGGTCGACCCGGACCACGGTGGTGCCGGACGAGGCGGCGGTGAGGTTGTCCTCGGCGGCCAGGAAACCGGCGAGGAACCACGGGTCGAGGCGGGCCGGGTCCGGCCGCAGCAGGTGCAGGTGCCGGCCGAGCCGGTGGCCGGCGTCGCGGGCGTCGGCCACCCGCACGGTGCCGACGCCCTCGTGCAGCATCTCGGCAAGGATGACATCCCCCTCGCAGATGGTGATCTCCTCGCCTGTGGGCCCCTCGACCGCCGCCCCGGAGGCGGCGCGGCGCGCCACGACGTCCCGCGCGGTGAGCGTACGCGGCGCGGACCCCTCCGCCGGCCGGGGGGCGGCGCCACGCCCGGCCGCGGACACCCGGTGCAGCACCAGCGCGTCGCCGCGCAGCAGGTCGGCGACGCTGGCCGTGCGCCACGACCGGGCGGCGGAACCAACCGGCGGCCAGTCGCCGCCCACGCTGAGCGCCGTCAGCCCGGTCACGGCGCGGCGCAGCCGGCCCCGCAGCTCGTACGCGAGCTGGGCCAGCTCGTCGGGGCGCGCGGGCACCGGGGCCGCCCGGACATGGCGGGCGGGGGTCAGGTCGACCACCTCGTCGAGCAGGTCGATTACCGGTACGGCGCGGGCGACGCCCGGCACGGGGTCGGCGTTGTCGGGGTGGCGGTCGAAGTCGTTCCAGGCGTCGACGACGGTGTCGCGCAGGGCGGGCCAGTCCGCCGTCGTGCGCCTACCGGTGGCCCCTGCCGGGCTCCGGGCGTCCAGCGCGGCGGTGTCGACGAACAGGACGTGCGCCGGCGGGCTCGCCTGCGGGTGGGGCCGGCGCAGCAGCCACAGGTGCAGGCCGACGTGCAGGGGCGGGGCGGCCCCGGCGGGGAGCGCGACGACCGCGCGCAGCGCGCCGCTGCGGAGGATCTCGGCCCGGACCCGGCGGCCGGAGGCGCGCTCGGCGGCGGCCGGTGGCATGAGCAGGACGGCCCGCCCGCCGGGGCTCAGGTGCGCCAGGCAGTGCTGCAGCCACGCCAGCTCGGGCTCGCCCTTCGGCGGCAGGCCGAACATCCACCGGGCGTCGAAGGTGAGGTCGTCGTGCCCCCAGTCCCGCTGCCCGTAGGGCGGGGAGCACAGAACCGCGTCGGCGGCCAGCGCCGGGAACGCGTCGTCGCGGATGCTGTCGCCCGCGTGTACCTGGATATCCGACGCCTCGGCCTGAAGCGCGAGGCGCACGGCCGCCTGCGCCGCCTGCGCTGCCGCGACGTCCTGGCCGTACAGCCGGCGCGCGCCGCGTGCGCCCGCCGCCAGCAGCAGGCTGCCGGCGCCGCAGGCCGGGTCGAAGACCCGCTCCGGGTACGGCTCACCCGGCCCGGTGAGCAGGTCGGCCATCAGGTCGGCGACCGGGGTGGGGGTGACGTACGGGCTGGTGGCGCCCGGCTCGTCGGCGTCGCCCTGGGCGAGCACGTCCACGGCGCGCAGCGGCCCCTCCTCGGCCACGCAGCGCAGCAGCGCCCGCAGCAGTGGTGCGTCGTCCGTCCGGTAGGCCGGCTCGTCGGCGCCGGGGAGCTCGTCCGCGCAGGATCGGGCGGCCTGCTCGGCCCGCCCCGGAAGCCGGTCGTCGGGTAGACCGGCGAGGCGTGTTCGCTCGCTCTCGGGCATCCGGGCCGCGGCGAGGAGCAGCGGGAGCAGCCGGATCGCCTCGGTGGTCCGGGTGGCGTCGTCGGCTGTCGCGGCGCGCAGGGCGGTCCGCAGGTCGTCCGAGGGGGAGCTGGCGGGCAACTGCCCGCGTGCGGCGAGCCAGCCGCGCACCGCCGTCAGGTCGTACGCCGGGCTGGCGTCCGTCCCGCCGCAGGGGGCGGGGAAGTCCGGGTGCCGCCGCCGCCAGTTGCTCACGGTGGCGCGCGTGACCCCGGCCAGCCGGGCGATCTCGGCGGCGGTGACCTGGGCGGATGTCGGCATGGGGCGTCCCGTCGGCTCGCTGCGTGATCTTGCTGGCGCAACTGTACACGCCGCCGATGGCGCACGGCAGAATTGACAGTGCTTTCACGGTGGTGCTTAACTGGTCTCGCTTTCAGTCAGGCATTCCCACCCCTCAGGAGGGCCTCTTCGTGTCCATCGCCATGCCGACCGCCGCCGTCGAGGGCATCCAGCTGACCGTCATCCCCTTCCGCGCCGACGCGGTGATCGGCACGATAGGGCTGCCGGCGCTCCTGCAGCTCGTTCCCTCGCCCAAGCTGGAGGAGGACAAGCGGGCGATGAAGTTCTCGCCGGGGGCGATGCGCCGCCACGCCGAGATCCGCGCCCTCGTCCAGCGCACCCTCAAGTCGACCCAGAAGGGCCGCAACGTCGCCGGCTACGCCCGCTACATCGCTTCCGGCATCAACGGCGACTTCGGCTCGGGCTGGTCGACCCCGCCGATCACGCTGTGGCTGGCCGGCGAGCCCGGCGCCGTCAGCGAGGAGCTGATCGAGGGCAGCGGCATCCGCAGGATCACCCTGCTGGCCGGCGCGCCGGTCGTGGCGATCGACGGCGAGACCCAGGTGACCGCCCTGCACGAGCTCTACGACGACCCGGAGGAGTTCGGCACCACGTACGAGGCGCTCGGCAAGGTCCGGCTGCCCTTCGAGCTGTACTGGGGCCTGGGCGTCGAGGACGCCCGCCAGATCTTCTACGACCGCAACGTCGAGGGCGTGCCGGTGGCGAAGAACCTCGCCATGTCCATGGACCAGCGGGACGTCGGCACCCAGCTCGCGCACCGCGTGGCCGAGGCCGTCAAGGTCGAGCACGACGGCCGGATCGTCTCCCTCAGCAAGCTGGTGCAGGCCCGCAAGCGGCAGCTCACCAGGACCGACCCCGAGCTGATCACCCTCTCCGCGCTGCGGGTGCTCGTCATCACCACCGTCTACGGCAGGGGCGGGCTCGCGATGTCCTCCGCCACCGTCCGCGACACCGACCTTCCCGACGGGGTGAGCGCCGAGCAGCTCCAGCGCCGGGTCGTGCCGCTGCTGTCGAACCTGCTCACCCAGCTCTACCCGCACCTCGCCGCCCGGTCCGCGGCCTCCGCCCCGGCGGTGCTGGCCGGCATCGGCATCGCCGCCCACCAGGCCACCGGCTGGGCCACCTCGGGCGTCCCGCTCACCGAAGCCGACCTGATGGACCTGCTCGCCGACATCCGGTGGGAACGGCAGGCCCGCTACTGGGACGGCGTCGCCGCCAGCGCCAACGCCGCCGGTGTCCTCAACTTCGGCGGCGGCGCCAAGGACTCCGGCGGGCGCGTCGCCGACGCCATCCTCTACCCCGACACCGAGAGCGGCCGCAAGATCCGTGGCCGGTAGCTGTTCTCGCCGGCTCAGCACCGCCGCTGAGCCGGCGACCCCTGAGACGTGTGGGTCGCGCCGCCCGCCGGACGGCGCGACCACTCGTCACACC
This sequence comes from Micromonospora sp. B11E3, assembly GCF_039871625.1. NCBI lineage: Bacteria > Bacillati > Actinomycetota > Actinomycetes > Micromonosporales > Micromonosporaceae > Micromonospora > Micromonospora sp. B11E3. The sequence continues at coordinate 70,663 of NZ_JBDPMC010000022.1, forward strand.
CACGTCATCATCGCGGCCCTGCTCGGCGCCGAGCATCTCGCCGACATGCTCGGCGGCACGGCACCGCGCAGGCCCCAGCAGAGCTCGTCAGGTACTGCTCACCTTGTGTCGGCAAGCAACCACTCGCATAGTCGCTCCACGGCTTCGGCCACTTCTTGAGGGGAAGAATGTCACAAGCCTCGGAGTTCCTTCGCGACAGGGAACACGCTTGGGCCCCCGCCCTGTCCGCCGTCTCCCTCGCCGCCGAGTTGGGCGTCCCGGAAGACGAGGCCAGGCAGGCGATCCGCGCCCTCGGTCGGGTCTGCGCCGGCACGAGTTCGTACGACCGCCGCTGGCTGCTGACCAACCGGTACCCGGCATGCCTGGTCGTCGGTCTGGCCGGTGTCGGCGCGATCGGGTACGAGCATGGCAACTACTGGAGCGCGGTGCACGAGTTGGCACTCGGGCGCGTCGACCAGACCCTGTGGGGCGAGGTGTTCCGCGCCAACCTCGACCGGTTCAAGCTGGCCCGATTCCCGGGGCTGCCGCAGATCAACGTCGGCGAGATCCTCATGCACGCCGGGGTGCCCGCATACTGCATCAGCGACCTGCTGAACCTGCTGCTGCATCGGCTCGTCCGCGACCCGGGCATGTCCGCGGAACACTTCCTGGCATGGGCGCTCACCCCGGGCCGGGAGTCCCGCCTGTTGCAGCTGGACAAGCCCGTGCAGCGGTTCCTGCAGTACGGCGGTGACTACGCCGAGGACCTGCTCGACCGCTGCCTGGACCTGCTGGACCGGCTCCGCCAGCCGGCGTTCCACGCCGACGGGCTCGGGCTGCCCGCACACCTGATCACGAAGGCCCAGCGGCTCGCCGAGGCGGGCCAGCTCGACTGGACCGCGACCGCGGACCGCACCCACTCCGGCCACCGCACCACCCACTTCCGCCCATACCTGGAGCTTGAGCCCTTCGGCCGGGGGCTCCTGGTCCGGTTGCCTGCGGTGCCCGACGCCGCGGACGGCCATGTCGTGTGGCACGTGCGTGTCGACGACGCGGCGCAGACCGTCGTCAGCCGGTCCATGTGGCCGGGAGTGCGGGAGACCGCACCCGCGACGGCGCTGACCATCGCCCGTCCCGCCCGGCACCTCGTCGTCGAACTCGCCACGTACGACCAGGAGTACGAGATCGAGCTCGTCGACCAGCGGGACCCGCTGCTGGTGTTCACCGACGACGGCCGACGCCTGCCGGCGACGTCCAGCCTGCCACCGGAACCCGTCTGGCTGCTCTACCCGCAGGAGAACGACGCCCGGGCCCCGCTGGAGCTGCACGTCACCGGCGAGCTTGGCGACCTCGGCGACGTTCCCGCCCCGTACGGCTGGCTCGGCTGGACCCTCCGCCGCGTCGACCTCACCCACACCTCCGAGCTGCGCCTGGGCGACGGCGCGCCACGACGGGTCAAGGGGGCTCGGCGCGCGCAGCTGCGCCTCGACCCGCCCCTGGCCGGCGTATTCAACCCCGCCGGCGCCCCGGTGGTCGCCGCCGCGCCGGCGCTGACCCTACCGACCGAGCTTGGCGTTGCGACCGAGTGGTCCATCCGCATCCGCAGGGGCTCGGAGCAGCTGTTCTCCGAGGCCGTCACCGTCACCCGGGACACCACCGTCGACCCGTGGCAGCGGCTGCCCCGCCCCCTCGTGGGTACGTACGAGGTGACCGTCCGCGGGCCCCTGGGCCGTGGGTTGTCCCGCACCCTCGAACTGGCCGAGGGGCTGAACGCCCGATCCAACCCCTCCTGGCGGGAGATGCGGGCCGACGGCCTGGAACCGGCGGCCGTGCGCGCCACCCCGACCCTGCACCACCTGACCGTCACCCCGACAGAGGCGCGGCTCGGGTCGAAGGACCTCGCCGCCGAGGTGCGGCTCGACAGCCCCGCCGGAGCGGCCACTGTGCGGGTGACACCGGCGCACATGGCGGTCCAGCGGCTCAGCGGCGGCACCCGCGCCGACTGGTCGCTGCAGCCGCTGCGCCTGGACACCGAAACGATCGGCGAGGGCGAGCTGCTGGTGCGGCTTCCCCACGTGACCGACGCCCAACTCGTCGTCAAGGCCGCCGGGCGGGAGCTGCAGACCGTTGCCACCGGCGCCACCTACGGGCAGCCACTGGCGCGGTTCTCCCTCGCCGCCATCGCGGACACCGTCGGCGTGCACGGCATCGCCCAGCTCGACGTGCGCGTCAACGGGCAGGACATTCCCGTCGCCCGCTGCACTCCGCGCCGCCTCGCCAGCTCCGTGCTCGTCGAGGACGACCGGCTGCACCTGGTCGGCGGGGTGTACGCCGACGGCCTCGTCGCCGGGCTGTACCAGGTGTACGCGCCGTGGCGTCCGCCGCACGTGGTGTCCCTGCACCGTGACCTGATCAGCGATTCGCTTCCATCGGAGGTCACGGCCGCCGGGCCGCTGGTGGCGCTGCTGCGCGTCGAGGACCCGTGGGTGCCGGCGGAGTGGCCCGACTGGCCCGGCGCGGAGAACGCCTTCGACATCGCCGACCGCGAGTGGAAGCCCAGCGCACATGACGGCGCCGAGGACGCCGTGTCGGGCTACCTGGCGGGGCTCGACGACCTGCCCGACCGCCCGGACATCGCGCCGCTGCTGATCGACCTGTATCACCGCGCGGACGACCTGCGCGGGAGGGTGACGCGTGACGTCCGGGGTGCCTGCACCGGGCTTCGCCAACATCCCGGGCCGACCCTCACGGCGCTGACCAGGACCACGACCTCGGCCGACCGGCTGGTCGCCCCGCTCGTGCACTCGGGCCTGATCGCCGCGCCGCCTCGGGAGTACGTCGGCGAGCGCGACGAGCTCAGGCTGTGGGGGATCAGCGCGCTGGCCGGCATGCTCGCCAGCGCTCATCGCCTCGGCGTCCGGGACGAGCAGCTGCGCGAGCAGATCTCGGCGGTCTGCGGCGACGTGGCGCTGCGCATCCTCGACGGCGGGGACGACCCCCATCGCATCGTGGGCCGTTTCGACGAGTCCGCCCTGCGGCTCGCCGCGCTTCCCGTCGAGATACGCGACCAGATGTGGCGGGCGATGCGAATCGTGCCGGGCGGGCTGCTCGACGCCGACGAGCGCGTGACCGCCGCCCGGCACCTGTTCGAGGTGCGGATCCGGCCAGGCCTCGGCCGGGTCTCAAGCGCCGCGAGGGACCTGCTCCTCGACTCTCGCCAACAGCTGCACGCCGGCGGCGGGACACGGGTGACGGAGGCGGTGCGGGCGCGCAACCCGACGAGCGGTTGGCAGGCTCTGCCCGCCGTGTCACTCGCCCTGGCGTTCGTGGCACGGCTCGCCGCCCGAGGACACGACGGCTGCGCCCGGCTGCTGCCGCGCACCCTGCCCGCGCACGCGACGCTCGCCCGCAGCGCACCCCGCCTCGTCACCATCGACCTTCTGCTAGCCGAGTTCATCCTGATCGGATCCGGAGTTGCCCGATGATCCTCGACCCCATCGCCACCAGCGACGCCATCGTCGCCACGTACCGGCGCTACCTGCGGACCTTGGTGGAGCCGAGGGACCCGCGGCTGGCGGCGGCGCTGGACGGCGCGATCAGCGACGCGATCAACCAGGAGCTCACCAAGGGGCCGCTGCTGGAGGCGACGCCGCCGTACGTCACCTCGTCCACCCCGCGCCAGCTCATCGAGGCTGGTGTCCTGGCCCCCGGCATCGCCACGCTCGGCGCCGGCCTGGACCTCGACCGCCCGTTGTACCGGCATCAGGAACGCGCGATCCGCAAGGCCGCCGCCGGGCGCAACCTCGTCGTGGCGACGGGCACCGGCTCCGGTAAGACGGAGAGCTTCCTCCTGCCGATTCTCAACCGGCTCATGGCCGAACGCTCGGCCGGCACGCTCGGCCCGGGCGTCCGGGCGCTGCTGCTCTACCCGATGAACGCGCTCGCCAACGACCAGATGAAGCGACTGCGCGGCCTGCTGGCCGAGGCCCCGGACATCACCTTCGGCCGGTACACGGGGGAGACGCGGCAGACCCGCCGGGAGGCCGTCGAGGTCTTCGAGCGGCAGCACCCGGACGAGCGTCCCTTGCCGAACGAGCTGCTCAGCCGGGAGGAGATGCGGCAACGGCCGCCGCACCTGCTGCTGACCAACTACGCGATGCTCGAATACCTGCTGCTGCGGCCCCTCGACATGGACCTGTTCGAGGGGGAACACGCCGGGCACTGGCAGTTCATCGTCGTCGACGAGGCGCACGTCTACGACGGCGCCCGCGGGGCGGAGTTGGCCATGCTGCTGCGCCGCCTGGTCGACCGGGTCAACGCGGACCGGCCCGTCCAGTGCATCGCCACCAGCGCGACCGTCGGCGGCGACATGCGGGCGGTCGCCGACTTCGCGGCCGCCCTGTTCCCGGCCCCGTTCGAGTTCGACGCGCACGACGAGACCCGGCAGGACGTCGTCACCGCCGACCGGGTCGCGCTCCCGTCCGGCCCGGAATGGGGACCCCTGCCCGCTGCCGCGTACGGCGAGCTCCTGCACGCCGCCGACCCCGCCCGCGCCGTTCTCGACCGGGCCCGGGAGCACGGCCACGTCACCGACGACCCTGCGGAGGCCCTGGCCCACGAGCAGCGGGTCCGCCGGCTCAAAGCGCTCCTCGCCCACGAGCCGGTGCCGCTGCCGCAGGCGGCGACCGCACTGTTCGCCGACGGCGACCAGTCGGCCCTCGCCGCGCTGGTCGCCCTCGCCAACAGCGTCCACGACCGCGACGGCTCCCCGGTGCTCTCCGCCCGCTACCACCTGTTTGCCCGGGCCACCGAAGGTGCCTTCACGTGTCTGGGGCGCCACGGCCCGCACGTCAGCCTGACCCGACACGAGCGGTGCGAGCGGTGCTCCGACGCCGCCTTCGAGTTCGGCACGTGTCGCCGCTGCGGCACCGTCTACCTGTCGGGCACGCTGGAGCGGGTCGGCGCCCACGCCGTCTTCCGCTCCCGCCGCTCCCGCGACGAGCAGCAGGTGTGGATGGCGTTGGCCGACGTGGTGACCACGGACGAGGACGAGGAGGAGACGACGTCGGGCGGCCGGCGCGGTGCCGCGGGCGAGCTCGGTAGCTTGTGCGGTCGCTGCGGCGTCTTCCAGACCGGCCCGGCGGCCACCTGCCCCCGCTGCCCCGAGTCGCCCATGCGTCAGGTGCGGTTCCTGCGGCACCGCACCGACGAGCTCACCGCGTGCCTGGCCTGCGGGGGGCGCGGTGCCGGCCTCGTCCGGCTCTTCGCCAGTGGTAACGAGGCCTCCGCCTCCGTTCTGGCCACCGTGCTGTACCAGAAGCTGCCCGTGGCACCCGATCCCGTGCAGCAGGGGCGCAAGGGCGGCGGGCGCAAGCTGCTGCTGTTCAGCGACAGCCGGCAGTCCGCCGCGTACTTCGCCCCGTACCTGGAAGACTCCTACGAGCGGATGCAGCGCCGGCGGCTGCTGCACGAGGGCGCCTCGGCCGCCGCGAAGGCCGACGACGAGGTCCGGCTGGAGGACGTGGTCTACCACACCGGCCGGGCTGCCGACCGGTACGGCGTCTTCGACCGCCGGCAGTCTCGACAGGCCCGGGAACGGCAGGTCGCCCTCTGGGCGCAGGTCGAGGTCGTCGGCGTGGACGAACGCAACTCGCTCGAAGGCCGAGGTCTGCTCGTCTGGGACATGCTTCGCGACCCGACCTGGACGGCACCGCAGCCGCTGCTCGACCTCGGCCTCACCGCCGACGAGGCCTGGGCGCTCGTCGGTGAACTGGTTCGGTCGATCCGCCTGCAGGGCGCGGTCGCGGCGCTCGACGGCGTGGATCCCCGGGACGAGGCGTTCGAGCCGCGCCTCGGGCCCATCTACGTTCGCGGCACCGGCGCGGACCGCCGCCGCAAGGTGCTGAGCTGGCTGCCCGCCAAGGGCGTCAACCGCAGGTTCGACTACCTGCGCAGGCTGCTCGACCGGCTCGGTCACCCGACGGATCCCGTGCGGATCCTGGACGGCGTCTGGCACCTGCTGACGAAGGGGCAGCAACGGGAGTGGTTGCTCTCCACCACCGAGCCCGGCATCGGTCAGGTCTACCAGCTCGATCCCGCCCTGATCACCTGCACCCCGGTCACCGGCGACACCGTCCTGTGGCAGTGCGCGACCTGCCGCCGGCTCACTCCGTTCCACGTGCGCGGCACCTGCCCCACCATGGCCTGCGATGGGATGCTCGAACGCTGGAGCCCACCGGCCGCCGAGGTGGACACGGACCACTACCGCAACGTGTACCGCGACATGAAGCCGGTGCCGCTGCGCGTGTTGGAGCACACCGCGCAGTGGACCAGCGAGCGGGCCGCGGAGATCCAACAGCAGTTCATCCGCGGTGAGGTGAACGCGCTGTCCTGCTCGACGACCTTCGAACTCGGTGTCGACGTCGGCGAGTTGCAGGCGGTCATGCTGCGCAACATGCCGCCCACCACCGCCAACTACGTCCAGCGCGCCGGCCGCGCCGGCCGGCGGGCCGCCGCCGCCGCGCTCGTCGTCACCTACGCCCAGCGGCGCTCGCACGACCTGTCCCGCTTCGCCGAGCCGAATCGGATGATCGCCGGTGAGGTCCGGGCGCCCTACGTGCCCCTCGACAACGTCCGTATCGACCGCCGTCACGCCCACTCCGTCGCGCTCGCCGCGTTCTTCCGGCACCAGTTCCGCACCCACGGCACCGTGTGGCGCACGGCGGGGGAGTTCCTGCTGCCCGACGACACCGGCACGGCTCCCGTCGCGCTGGTCCGCGACTTCCTCACCCCGGTGCCCGCCGCCGTCACGGACTCGCTGCGGCAGGTCCTGCCCCCCGACGTGCGGGAGATCATCGGAGTGGACACCGCCGCCTGGGTCGAGCACCTGCTCGACCTGCTCGAGTCCGTCCGGGCCGAGCTGCAGCAGGACGTCGACACCTATGAGCAGAAGCGGCAGGAGGCGTTCGCCGCGCGTCACGACGACAAGGCCGCCCGCTACAGCCGCGTCATGAGGACCATCACCGATCGGGACCTGCTCGGGCTCCTCGCCAACCGCAACGTCCTGCCCAAGTACGGCTTCCCGGTGGACACCGTCGAACTGCGACTTACGTATGCCGACGCCCAGAACGCCCGGCAGCTGGAGCTGTTCCGCGACCTGTCCTCCGCGATCTACGAGTACGCGCCCGGCGCCGAGGTGGTCGCCGGTGGCTTGACGTGGACGTCGGCTGGCGTCTACCGACTCCCTGGGCGGGACCTGGAGCGACGGTATTACGCCGTGTGCGACGGCTGCGGCCACTACCGCGACTCCATCGATCGCCTGGATCCGGGGTGCCCCGCCTGTGGGGCACCGTTGACCGGCGCACCCCGCCAGTACGCCGTCCCGGTCTTCGGGTTCGTCGCCGCCCCCCACAGCGCGCGGCGGCCCACCCACGCCCCGCGCCGAACCTGGCACGGCGCGACCCACGTCGTCTCGCCCGGCGCGGAACTCTACGAAGACAAGCTGGATCTGGCCGGTGGCACCGTCACCATCCGGGCCGGCGCCCGGGGTGAGCTCGTCGCCATCAGCGACGGAGCAGCCGGTCGGGGCTTCCTCATCTGCGCCACGTGCGGCTACGGGCACTCGGCGATCCAGGGGCTGACCACCCACCAGAGTCCGCTCAGCGGCCGGGAGTGCAGGGGCCGGATGGAACACCTGTCGCTGGCCCACAAGTACCAGACAGACGTCCTCGAACTGAGCGTCGAGGGTGCTGCCGCCCACGGCTTGGACGACAGCGCCTGGCGGTCCGTGGCGTACGCCGTGGTGGAGGGGGCGGTCATCGCCCTTGAGATCAGCCGCGACGACATCGACGCGACGCTGTATCAGACCGAGGCGGGACGCAGCGTCATCATGCTCTATGACACGGTGCCCGGCGGCGCGGGGCACGTGCAGCGGATCGCGGAACGACTGCGCGAGGTGCTCGACCAGGCGACGCGCCGGGTGCGCGACTGTGAGTGCGGCCCCGAGACGAGCTGCTACCGGTGCTTGCGTGTCTTCCGCAACGAGCGCTATCACGAGCAGCTGCGCCGTGGCGTGGCCGCCGACGTGCTCACCCGGCTGCTCGGCAAGCCCGACCGATCTCGGGTCGGCGCTCTGCGGGTGAGCCTCGCCGACGTCACCCCTGCCCTGGCCGCGACGCGGCGGTTTCTGGTCGACGAGGCACCAGGGGAGGTGTTCGAGCCGGTTGTGCCCGGCCAGCTCGATCTCTACGAGGGACGCGTCGTCCTGGCGGCGCGTGGCGGCAAGGCCGGCGTGGGACGGCTGTGGCTGCGGCGCGACGGCGCAGGCGTGATCGGTGCGGGATTGCAGGCGGCAGCCGGGGCGCCGCTCGAGGACGGGCCCGACGAGCTGACCCTGGTGGGGGTCGCCGTGCTCTGACAAGTTCGGCCCGCCGTGGCGTCCTGGCGCTTCGCGGTGACGTGGGTCTCATCCCGTCCATCGCCGCCGGGGATTCGTTAGCGGGGCGAAGCAGTTAGTCTCCGATTCATCCCTACCCTCCAAAGGAGAGGCCCGGTTGGCGACGACACCGACGGCGGACGCCCCGACAGGCGTCGGGCTGCGGTCCGAGCGTGGTCCCGTGCTCGGCGCGATCATGCTCTGCATCGGCCTGGTCGCCGTCGACGCCACGATCATCGCCACCGCGGTGCCGTCCATCGTCCGCGACCTGGGCGGCTTCTCCCAGTTCCCGTGGCTGTTCTCGATCTATCTGCTCACCCAGGCGGTCACCGTGCCGCTGTACGGCAAGTTCGCCGACTCGCTGGGCCGCAAGCCGGTGATGTTCTTCGGCATCGCCATGTTCCTGCTCGGCTCGGTCCTGTGCGGCGTCGCCTGGAGCATGCCCGTGCTGATCGTCGCGCGCGCCGTGCAGGGGGTCGGCGCCGGCGCCGTCTCACCGGTCAGCATGACGATGGTCGGCGACCTCTACACCGTCGAGGAACGGGCCCGGGTGCAGGGATACCTGGCCAGCGTCTGGGCGGTCGCCTCCGTGCTCGGCCCCACCCTGGGCGGGGTCTTCTCCGACTACCTGTCGTGGCGGTGGATCTTCTTCGTCAACGTGCCGCTCGGGGCGGTCGCGGCGGTGGTGCTGGCCCGCCAGTTCTCCGAGCGGGTGACCCGCAGCAGGCACAAGGTCGACTACGCCGGGGCCGCCCTGCTCACGGGCGGGTTGTCGTTGCTCATCCTGGGGCTCCTCGAAGGGGGAGTGGCCTGGCCCTGGGCCTCCGTCCCGACCTCGGCGATCTTCGTGACCGGCGCGGTCCTGCTCGTCGCGTTCGTCTTCGTGGAACGGCGCGCCGCCGAGCCCGTGCTGCCGCTGTGGGTGTTCCGTCGCCGCACGCTCGTCGGCGGGAACCTCGCCTCGCTGGTCGTCGGGGCCGTGACGATCGGGTTGAGCTCGTACCTGCCGACCTACGCCGAAGGCGTGCTCGGGACCAGCGCGCTGGTGGCGGGGTTCGCGTTGGCGGCGCTCACGATCGGCTGGCCGATTGCGGCCACCCTCTCCGGGCGCGTCTACCTCCGGATCGGCTTCCGGGACACCGCGCTCATCGGCAGCGTGTTCGTCATCGGCGGCACGGCGCTGATCTCGCTGCTGGCGGCGGACTCGCCGCTGTGGATGACCGCGGCGGGGGCCTTCGTCGTCGGCGTCGGGCTCGGCCTCGCCGCCAGTCCGACGCTGGTCGCCGTGCAGTCCGTGGTCGGGTGGGAACGCCGGGGCGTGGTCACCGGCACCAACATGTTCAGCCGCTCGCTGGGCAGCGCGGTCGGCGCCGCGGTGTTCGGCGCGATCGCCAACGCCACCCTGGCCGCCCGGTTCGCCGAGCCGCCCGCCGACGTCGCCGGGCGGATCCCCGCCGACGCGGACGCCAGCAGCCTCGTGGTCGGCGCGCAGACCATGGCACCGGCGGTGGCCGAGTACGTCCGCGACTCGCTGTACGACGCGACGCACCACGTCTTCCTCGCGCTGGTCGTGGTGGCCGTGCTCGGCGTGGGCGTCCTGCTGCTGATGCCGCGGCGCAGTGAACCGCTGACGTTCGACCGGACGGAGCAGCCCGTCAGAGGTCGTTGAACGGCTGCGCGTACGTGAACTCGCCGCGGATCGACGGGCGCCACGCGGTGAGCGGGCGGGCCTGGAAGTATCGCGGCCCCCAGGGCTGCGGCGGCGTGACGCCGAGGTCGACCGCCGGGCGGAACCCGAACCGCGGGTAGTAGTCGGGGTGGCCCAGCAGCACCACCAGCGGCTCGTCCAGCGCGTCGGCCGCGCCGAGCACAGTGTGCGTCAGCGCGCTGCCGACCCCGCGCCCCTGCCACGCGGGCAGTACGCCCAGCGGCCCCAACCCGAGTGCGACCGGCTCGCCGGCCACCCACCCCCGCGTGCACACCACGTGCCCGACGACCTGCCCGTCCGGGTCGGTGGCGACCAGCGACAGCGCGGGCAGCCACGCCTCGCTGGCGCGCAACGCGTCGACCAATCCCACTTCCACCGGTACGTCGCCCGGGGCGTCCGCCTTGGCGAACGCCGCGCCGTGCACGGCCCGGATCGCCGCGACGTCCTCGCCCGTCTCCCGCCTGATCAACACGCCCGCCACCATAGGCCGCCCCGGCCCGCCCCGCCTCTCATAAACGACCGGCCGGCCGGCACGGGGTTGATCAAGAGGTTTCCGTCGTGAGGCCGGCGAGAGACGACGCAAACCTCTTGGTCAACGAAGCGAGGGGTCAGCGCGGCGCACCGCAGCCGGCGGCGGGCGGCCGGTGCGGGGCCGGTAGGGTGGCCCGGTGCGGGTTCCCGAGCCCGAGGAGGCGTTCGTCGTCTTCGACGACCAGGACTCCGGCTGCCTCTCGTACGGTGTGCAGGTGGACGGCCGGCGGTGGTTCGTGAAGCGGCCCCGTACGCCCGCCGCCGCCGCGTCCCTGGCCCGCGCGCTCGGGCTGCACGCCGCCGTACGGCACGCCGCGATCGTGCGTCCCGAGGTCGTCCTCGACGGCACCGACGGTCCCGTCCTGGTGTACCCGTGGCGGGCGGGGACCGTACTCAACCGCGCCACCGTCCACGGGTCGGACCGGATGGGGCTGGCCCGGTTCCAGACCCTGCCCCTGCCCGAGGCGCGGGCGGCGCTGGCGACGGTCCTCGACGCGCACGTCGCCGTCGCCGCCGCCGGGTACGTCGCGGTGGACCTCTACGACGGCTGCCTGCTGTACGACTTCGACGCGCACCGCATGCGCCTGGTCGACCTGGACGAGTACCGGCCGCAGCCGTTCCTGCTCGCCTCCGACCGGTTGCCCGGCTCCCGCCGGTACATGGCGCCGGAGGAGTTCGCGCGGGGCGCGCGGATCGACCACCGGACGACGGTGTTCGCGCTCGGCCGCGTGCTGCACCACCTGCTCGACTCGCCGGGCGGGTGGCGGGGCACCGCCGGCGAGCGGGCGGTGGTGGACCAGGCGATCCGGCCGGACCCGGACGACCGGTACCCGGAGCCGGCCGCCCTGGCCCAGGCGTGGGCGGAACAGGAGTACGCGACGGCCGAACTGTTGCCCTGAGGCCGCATCCGCTAGCCCCGCGCCCGCCGAGCCCGGGCGGATGCTGGTCGGTTCGGGGGATGCGGGCCGCACCTGCGGCCCGGTAGGGTGCCCGTGTGACCGTGTTCCGGATCGGCGAGGCGGCGGAGCTGCTCGGCGTCAGCACCGACACCGTGCGGCGTTGGATCGACGCCGGCCGGCTGGCCGCGGCCCGCGACGAGCACGGGCACCGGGTCGTCGACGGCGTCGACCTGGCCGGGTTCGTCCGCGCCGCGGCCGTGGCCCCCGACGGACAGGCGGAGTTCTCCTCGGCCCGCAACCGGCTGCGCGGCATCGTCACCGCCGTGGTCAAGGACGCCGTCATGGCCCAGGTCGACATCCAGGCCGGGCCGTTCCGCGTCGTGTCGCTGATGAGCCGCGAGGCGGTCGACGACCTCGACCTGCGGGTCGGCTCGGTGGCCGTGGCGGTGATCAAGTCGACGACGGTGGTGGTGGAGCGGCCGGCGTCCGCACCCAGGGGAAGGAGCGGCGCGTGACCGCGAGATGGGGTTCGCTGGCTGCCGCCCTGGTGCTCGTGCTCGCCGGGTGCGCCGAGACGCCCCGCCCGGCCGCGCCCGGCGACGGGGTGCGCGGCCCGGTCACCGTGTTCGCGGCGGCGTCGCTGACCGAGACGTTCACCCGGCTCGGCAAGGAGTTCGAGGCCGACCACCCCGGCGCCACCGTCACGTTCAGCTTCGCCGGCAGCTCCGCCCTGGCCACGCAGATCAACCAGGGCGCCCCGGCCGACGTGTTCGCCGCCGCCTCGCCGGCGACCATGGCCACCGTCGCCGCCGCCGGCAACGCCGACGGCGCCCCCACCACCTTCGCCCGCAACCAGCTCGTCGTCGCCGTGCCGAAGGGCAACCCGGGGCGCGTCGGGGGGCTGGCCGACCTGGCCCGCCCCGGCGTGAAGGTCGCGCTCTGCGCCGAGCAGGTGCCCTGCGGCGCGGCGGCCCGCACGGCCCTCGACGCCGCCGGGGTGTCGCTCACCCCGGTCACCCTCGAACAGGACGTCCGGGGCGCACTGGCGAAGGTGCGCCTCGGCGAGGTCGACGCCGCGCTGGTCTACCGCACCGACGCCACCGCCGCCGCGTCCGAGGTGGACGCCGTGGAGTTCCCCGAGTCCGCCCGCGCCGTCAACGACTACCCCGTCGTGGTGCTCCGGCACGCCGGCAACCGGGCCGCGGCGCGGGCGTTCGTCGCGTACGTCCTGTCCGACCGGGGGCGGGCGGCGCTCACCGCCGCGGGCTTCCAGGCCCCCGGGTCCTGACCCCGGTGGCACGCCCGACCGCGCCGCCGGCGCCGCCCGAGGGGCGCGCCGGCGTCGGCCGCCGCGCCCGCGGCGCGCGGGTGCCGCTGGCGTTGTTCGTCCCCGCCGGCCTCGGCCTGGCCTTCCTCGTCCTGCCGCTGCTGGGGCTGCTCGCCCACACCCCCTGGGCGGAACTGCCGCAGCGCCTCGCCGCCCCCGGGGTGCTCGCGGCGCTGCGGCTGTCCCTGCTCACGGCCACCCTCGCCACGCTGCTCTGCCTCGCTCTCGGCGTACCGCTGGCCTGGCTGCTGGCCCGGGTGCCGTTCCCCGGCCGCCGGCTGGTCCGGGCGCTGGTCACGGTGCCCCTGGTCCTGCCGCCCGTGGTCGGCGGGGTGGCCCTGCTGCTGGTCTTCGGCCGCCGCGGGCTGCTCGGCGGCTGGCTCGACGCCACCCTCGGCGTCACGCTGCCGTTCACCACCGCCGGGGTGGTGCTGGCCGAGGCGTTCGTGGCCATGCCGTTCCTCGTCATCGCCGTCGAGGGCGCGCTGCGCGGCGCCGACGCCCGCTACGAGGAGGCCGCCGCCACCCTCGGCGCCGGCCGGTGGACCACGTTCACCCACGTCACCCTGCCGCTGGTCGCCCCCGGCGTCGCGGCCGGGGCGGTGCTGTGCTGGGCGCGCGCCCTCGGCGAGTTCGGGGCCACCATCACGTTCGCCGGCAACTATCCGGGCCGCACCCAGACCATGCCCCTGGCCGTCTACCTCGCCCTGGAGACCGACGTGGAGGCCGCGATCGTGCTCAGCCTGGTCCTGCTCACCGTCTCGGTGGCCATCCTCGCCGGGCTGCGCGACCGGTGGATCGCCGGCCCGTGACCGCCGCCGACCCGCCGCTGCTGGACGCCCACCTGGTCGCCGACCGGGGCGCCCTCCGCCTCGACGTGCCGCTGCGCGCGCACGCCGGCGAGGTGGTCGCGCTGCTCGGCCCCAACGGCGCGGGCAAGACGACCGCCCTGCGCGTCCTGGCCGGCCTGCACCCGCTGAGCGCCGGTCACCTGACCCTCGGCGGGGCCGACCTCGACCGGCCCGACCGGCGGGTGTGGACCCCGCCGGAGCGCCGCCCCGTCGGGGTCGTCTTCCAGGACTACCTGCTCTTCCCCCACCTGAGCGCGCTCGACAACGTCGCCTTCGGGCCCCGCCGGCGCGGTCTCGACCGGCGGGCCGCCCGGGCCCACGCCCTGGCCTGGCTCGGCCGGGTCGGCCTCGCCGAGCAGGCCCGCCGCCGGCCCCGGCAGCTCTCCGGCGGGCAGGCCCAGCGGGTCGCGCTCGCCCGCGCCCTCGCCGTCGACCCGACCCTGCTGCTGCTCGACGAGCCCCTCGCCGCCCTCGACGCCCGCACCCGGCTGGACACCCGCGCCGAGCTGCACCGCCACCTCGCCGCCCACCCGGGCGCGGCCGTGCTGGTCACCCACGACCCGCTCGACGCGCTGGTGCTCGCCGACCGCCTCGTGATCGTCGAGGAGGGCCGGGTCGTGCAGGAGGGCGACGCGGCCACCGTCACCGCGCGGCCCCGCACCGAGTACGTGGCCCGGCTCGTCGGGCTGAACCTGCACCGCGGCCACGCCGACGGCCACGCCGTCCGGGTCGGCGGGCTGGCCCTCACCGCCGCCGACCGGGTGCGTGGGGACGCCTTCGTCGCGTTTCCGCCCGCCGCCGTCGCCCTGCACCCCGCTCGGCCCGACGGCTGTGCCCGCAACACCTGGCCCGCCACCGTCAGCGGGGTGCAGCGCCACGGCGACAACCTGCGCGTCCAGCTCGACGGGCCGCTCCCGGTGGCCGCCGACGTCAGCCCGACCGCCGCCGCGCGGCTGCGCCTCGTCCCGGGCCAGCCGGTGTGGGCGGCGGTCGAGGCCGCCGAGACCCGCGCCTACCCGGCCGGCCCGCCGCCGCGTGCCTGACCGGCCGGGCGGTCACGGCCGCCCCTGTTCCGTCCCAGTGACGTTGCCTTGACGAGTCGGCGCTGACCCGCGTCGCAGCGACCAGTGCTTCGAGGCGACGGACGGTGTGGCCGAGCGTCTCGGCCGCGTGCCGAAGCGTCGCCAGGGCTCGGTCAGGCCTTCTCGAAGGTGATGCCCCGCCGGCCGACCGACACCTGCCTCTCCACCACGGTGCCTTCCCCGGCGGTGTACCAGCAGAAGAACGGCGTCGTGCCGAAGGGGAACACCGCCTGGTCGGGCATCGCGGCGTCGCACATCGCGGTGCCCGGCCGGGCGTTGTTGTTGGCTGCTTCGCTGCTCCACAGCCAGCCCACGTTCGTCCGGGACAGCACGCCGACCGAGGCGACGGCGGACCAGGTCATGTACTGGTCGGCGATCGAGGCGGTCACGTCCATCGGCACCGCGAGGTCGTCGAACCTCACCGTGCACTTCGCCTTCACGCTGCCGGTGATGAACTTCTTGTCGCAGGTCACCGACGTGTGCGCCGGCGCGCCGGCCTGGTTCAGCACCTGTTGTTGCAGCTCACGCATGATTTTCGCGTGCGGTGTACCGGGAGCGCCGTAGTCCGTGGGCGTGGCGGGGCCGTCGGCGGTGTACGGGTGGGCGCTCGACACCAGCCGGCCGGGCCGGGGCGGCGCGGCCGGCGACGAGGAAGGTGCGGTCGCGGCCGTGTCGGGACCCGAGCAGGCGGCGAGGGCAAGTAGCAGCAGCGGTCCGAGGCTCGCACGGAAAGGGCGCATCTGGTCAGGGTATCGAGGAACACCGCCATGACCGGGGGCCTGCCGCAGCGGGGCCTACAGCCCTCCGTGGCACCCGGCTGGTCAGGCGGGTGCTTGGCTGACCGCGTACTCGGTCAGAGCACCTGGGAGAGGAAGCGGCGCAGCCGCGGGTGCTCGGGGTGCTCGAAGATCGCGGCGGGTTCGCCGGCCTCCAGCACCACGCCGCCGTCCATGAACGCGACCGTGTCGGCGACCTCGCGGGCGAAGCCCATCTCGTGGGTCACCACCACCATGGTCATCCCGCCCGCCGACAGTTCGGCCATGATGCCCAGCACGCCCTTGACCAGCTCCGGGTCGAGCGCCGACGTCGCCTCGTCGAAGAGCATCACCTGCGGCTGCAACGCCAGCGCCCGGGCGATCGCCACCCGCTGCTGCTGCCCGCCGGACAGGTGCGCCGGCCGGGCGTCGGCCTTGCCGGCCAGCCCGACCCGCTCCAGTTGGGCGCGGGCCACCTGCGCGGCCTCGTCGTCGCCGAGGCGCCTGATCCGGCGCAGCGCCAGGGTGACGTTGCGCAGCACGGTCATGTGCGGGAACAGGTTGAACTGCTGGAAGACCATGCCGACCCGCTGGCGCAGCGCGTCCGGGTCGTCGCCCAGCACGCTGCGCCCGTCCAGCAGCACGTCGCCCCGGTCGGGCTCGAGCAGCCGGTTGATGGTGCGCAGCAGCGTGGACTTGCCGGAGCCGGACGGGCCGATGACGCAGGCCGTGCCGCCCCGGGCGACGTCCAGGCTCGCGCCGCGCAGCACCCGGTTGGCGCCGAAGGCGAGGTGCACGTCCCGGACGCTCAGGCTGACCGGCGCGCTCGTGGCGGTGCTCATCGGTGCTCCCTCCCTGCCGGGCCGCCGACGGCAGCCTCCCCGGGCAGCGCGGTCTCGCCGGCCAGCGCCAGCCCGCCGTCGTCGTCGGCCGCGGCGGCCGGGCGCCCCTGCCGCAGCCGCCGGTCGATCCAGTTGACCGCGTGGGTCAGCGGCACGGTCAGCGCCAGGTAGAACAGGCCCGCCAGCAGCAGTGCGGACTCGTTGCCGGTGTTCGCCGCGTGGTCCTGCCCGATCCGGAACAGCTCCCGCTGGCTGGCGACGAGGCCGAGGAAGTAGACCAGGCTGGAGTCCTTGATCAGCGCGATGAGCTGGTTGACCCACGCCGGCAGCACGCGGCGCACGCCCTGCGGGATGATCACCAGCCGCATCGCCTCGCCCCAGGAGAAGCCCAGCGCCCGGGCGCCCTCCAGCTGCGCGGCCTCCACGCTCTGGATGCCGGACCGGAAGATCTCCCCGATGTACGCCGCGGCGATCAGCGACAGCGCCAGGATGCCCAGCGGGTACGGGTTGGGACCCCACACCTGCATGCCCAGCGGCGCCAGCCCGACGCCGATGAGCAGGATCGTCGCCGCGGCGGGCAGCCCCCGGAAGACGTCGGTGTAGACCCGGGCCGGCCAGCGCAGCCACCGGGTACGGGAGATGCCGGCCACGGCCAGCAGAATGCCCAGCAGCGAGCCGAGCAGGGCGGCCGAGATCGCCAGGATCAGCGTGTTGGGCAGCCCGACCGTCAGCATCTCGGGCAGCGCCGCGCGCATCGAGTCCCAGTCGAAGAACGTCTCCCACAGGGTGCTCAGTGGATCCATCGTCCCGTCCGTCCCGCTCGCTCGTCACGTACCGTCAGGAAGCCGCCGAGGCGGACGCCGACGGCGCGGCCGTCCCGGACGGCTCGGTCGCCGCCGACGGGACCGGCACGGTGCCGCTGCCCGGCTTGAAGTCGGCCGGGATCGGGCGGCCCGGGTAGTACTGGGCCTGCAGCCGGCTCCAGGTGCCGTCGGCGATGACCTCGTCGAGGCCCTTGTTGAGCGCCTCGCGCAGCTTGTCGTTGCCCTTGGCCACCGCGTACGCGGTCGGGGCGGGGCTGAGCTGCTTCGCCGCCACCTTGATCTTGCCTCCGCTGTCGGCGGCGGTCTTCTCGCCGATCTCGGCCGGGGCGATCCACGCGTCGGCGGTGCCTGCCTTGAGCTGGTTGAGCGCGCCGTTGTAGTCGGGCACCCGCACCGGGTTCAGGTTCTGCCCGGTGGCGTAGTCGTCCTGCACGGTGCCCTGCACGACCACGACCCGCTTGCCCGCGAGCTGGTCGAAGCCGGTGATCGAGGAGCCGGCCGGGACGTCGAGGCCGAAGTAGCCGAAGTCGTAGCCGTTGCCGAAGTCGACGGTCTTCTTCCGCGCCTCGGTGATGGTGATCGACGAGCTGCCGACGTCGAACTTGTGGTTGTTGACCTGCGACAGCAGTGCGGAGAAGTCGGTGCCGACGAACTCCACCTTCAGGCCGATCTTCGCCGCGACCGCGGTGAGCAGGTCGTTGTCGAAGCCGGTGAACTTGCCGTCCTTCAGGTAGACGTTCGGCGGGGCGTCGGTGAGCGTGCCGGTGCGCAGCACGCCGGCCTGGAGCAGGCCGTACGGGTTGTCCGCCGCGTTCGGGGCGTCGTCGCCGCAGGCGGTCAGCGCCCCGGCGGCGAGGACGGCGGCGGCGCCGAGGGCGGCGACCTTGGTCAGGGCAGGAAGGAATCGCACAGGTGTCTCCTGGATCGGGGAAACGGCGCGCCGCCGACCGCCGAGGACGGCGTCGGGTGGGCGTACCGGGAGGGGTTGCCGGAAGGGGGCGCTCAGCGCGAGGTGCGGCGACAGCCGGCGCTGCACATTCGCATCAGGTCCACGTGCCGGCGCCTGACCAGCGCGACGCGGGGGAGCGGGGCTCCGGCCGGCGGGCGGAGGTGGTAGGCAGACATGGCTCTCCAGGGTCGGTGATGACCTGGGGACCAGGCCACGCTTGCACCGGTGACACTCCGGTGCCTGGTCTTCACCCGGGGCACCCCACCGCGGAGGAGGGTTGCCGGCCAGCGAGCCGGGGCTTGGCGCTGGCGCTCATGACCTGCACCGACAGTAACAGGGCACCCGGGCCGCCCGTCCAGCCGATATGACCACGCTCACGCGCTGTGACCGGACGGGTGGTCGGCGTCCACCGCCGGTAGCGCCGTACGTGGGCGAAAGGGCCTGGTCGCGGCTGGCGGAGACGTCTTCGTAACAGACCCTTGACCCCGTCGTCGGCGGACCCGCAGACTCCCCCGGAAACGTTTACGGGTTGCAGGCGGAGGTGCCGGGGGGCGTGGGTCGTAAACGTCTACCCTCGGTGCCGGGCGGCCGGCAGTGCACACCGTCGCCGCCCGCGCCGGCGTCTCGATCGCCTCGGCGTCCCGGGTGCTCAACGGCGTGGGCGGCGGCCCGGAGACCGTCCGCAAGGTGCATGCCGCCGCCGAGGTCGGATACGTCCCGAACGCCGTCGCACGCTCGCTGCAGTCGCAGCGCACCGGCCTGGTCGCGCTCGCCGTCGAGGACCTCGGCAACCCGGTGTACGCGGCGATGACGCGGGCCGTCGAGGAGATCGTCGCCGCGTCCGGCCGGCAACTGCTGGTGCACGCCACGGGCGGCCGGGTCGACGACGAGCGCGCCCTGCTGCGCCGGCTGGCCAACCGCCACGTCGACGGGATGATCGCCTCGCTGATCCGGGTCACCGAGGAGCACCTGGCCGCCATCGGCGACAGTCCCGTTCCGGTGGTGGTGGTCGGTCGGCTCGGCGCCGATGCCGCCGTCGACAACGTCCGCACCGACTCCCGCGCCGGCGTGGCGTTGGCCGTGGACCATCTGCTCGCCGCCGGCCGGCGGCGGATCGGCTTCGTCAACGGCCCCCTCGACACGGTCCCCGGCGCGGCCCGCGCCGCCGGCTTCCGGGCCGCCCTCGCCGCGCGGGGCGTCGAGTTCGACGACCGCCTGGTCGAGGTGGGCGACTTCCGGTACGACGCGGGCCGCGCCGCCACCGAGCGGCTGCTCGCCCGGGCCCGCCCCGACGCCCTGCTCTGCGCCGACGTCCTCATCGCCGTCGGCGCCCTGCACGCCCTGCTCGCCGCCGGCCACCGGGTGCCCGACGACGTCGCCCTGGTCGGCATGGACGACACCGAACTGGCGCGGATGGTGTTTCCCCAGCTGTCCAGCGTCTCCCTCGGCTCTGCCGAGCGCGGTCGGCGCGCCGCCGAGCTGCTGCTGCAGCGGATCGCCGAACCCGGCCTGCCGCCCCGCCGCGAGCAGGTCCCGCCGCGCCTGGTCGTCCGCGCCTCCAGCGCCGCGCCGTCCGCCGTGCCCACGGTCGCGGTACCCGGGCCGCTGGAACTGGGGGCGCGTGGGCGCTGATCGCGCGCACCGCCCCGCGTACCCGCAGGTGGCGGCGTGCCCGCGGCGCGCGACCGCCCGACGCCGCCCGCGGGGCCACGCCGTCGAGCGCCGCAACCCGTCGGGGGGGCCCGGTCCTGCCCGGCCCGTCGCCCGCCGGAGCGGGCGGCGGCGCGGGTGACCCACCCACGCCGCCGCCCGCGGTGTCAGTCCGCCTGGAACGACGGGCGGACGACGCCGCCGACGAGTGCGCACCAGGTGTTCGTGTCGACCTTGCCGTTCGGCTCCAGGCCGTGCAGCCGCTGCAGGTCCTGGACGGCCTTCTTGGTGGCGTAGTCGAACTGGCCGCTCACGGCGACGTCGGCCCAGCCCTTCATGTTCAGCATGAACTGGGCGGCGCTGACCGGGGCGCCGGTGGCGTCCTTCTCCAGCTCCGGCGCCAGCGTCTCCCACGTCGGCGTGGTCAGCGTGGCGTCGACCTCGACCGGGATGCCGTTGCGGGCCTGCCAGTCCTGCACCGCCGCCACGGTCGCCGCGTCGAAGGCGCTGCTGACCGACAGGGTGTAGCCGCGGTGGGTGAGCAGGTACTGCACCACCCGCACCGAGGGGGAGCTGACGAAACGCCACAGGTCCGGCCAGCGGCGCGCCGGCACGTCCGCGAGGTCGGTGCCCAGTTCGCGGAACACGCGCCGGCGCAGCGTCGGGAACTGCGCGTAGAACGCCGCGCCGGGGCAGAGGGTGTTGCGGAAGTCCCAGTGGCCGAAGATGTCGTGGGCGTGCAGCCCGTACTGGCGGCAGATCGTCGTGCAGAGCCGCACCAGCGAGTCCAGCAGCGCCTGCGGGGGCGTCTCGGTGACGTACGTGCCCTCGTTCTCGATACCGATGGCCCGGCCGTTCTCGCCGGGGCAGTGCGCCGAGATCATCTGCCGGTCGCCGGCGGTCAGCCGTTCCAGGCTGCCGCGGCGGCCCTCCGTCACGTACCCGCCGCGGCTGACCGTGAAGTGCTGGCCGGTGTCCGACCAGCCGTTGCCGTCCATGTGCAGGTTCTGGCAGTCCCGGGCCAGCTTGATCGCCTGCTCGCGGGAGTAGTCGGTGACGTTCGGGAACGCCATGTGGTGCACGATGATCTTGTTGGTGGGGATGGCGCTGACCGACAGCGGGTCCTTCGGCGGGCGGGCGCCCCACTGGTCGCAGCTGATGATCCAGTCGAGGTCCGAATCGGAAGCGGCCCGCGCGGCGGTGGGGAACGCGAGTTCCGATCCGACGACGGCGACCGCGGCCGCGCCGAGCCCGGCCCGCAGCACCGTGCGGCGGTCCAGTTCGGAATGGTCGAGGTGCATGGCATCTCCTTCGTGGCCGATGGACGACCGGGGGTGAAAAGGAGCTACAGAGGGAAAGGCTGAGGTGGAGAATATTGCCACAGCCGGCGGAACGCCAGGGGTGGGTCGCTGGGGTCGGTGGCCGGTGCTCCGCGTGGGGCCCGACGGCCTCCGGCCGGTGCCGACCGGGACGAATGCCGGGCGGCATCGCGGGTATGCGCGGCGCCGGGAGGCGGGGGGCCTCCGGGATCGAGGGGGACATGGCAGTGGGCGCCGTCGTCGGCCTGGTCATCGTCGTCGTGCTCGCGCTGCTCCTGCTGTCGCTGAGCGTGCGCATGGTGCAGCAGTACCAGCGTGGCATCGTCTTCCGCTTCGGGCGGGTGCTGGACCGCGTCCGCGGGCCCGGCCTGCAACTGATCGTGCCGGTCGCCGACCGGATGGTGCGGGTGAGCATGCAGACGACGGTCATCGGCGTGCCCGCGCAGGGCGTCATCACCCGGGACAACGTCACGCTGACCGTCGACGCGGTCGTCTACTACCGGGTGGTCGACCCGGTGAAGGCGTTGGTCAACGTGCGCGACTACCCGGCCGCGGTGCTCCAGGTGGCGCAGACGGCGCTGCGCTCGGTGATCGGCAAGGCCGACCTGGACACCCTGCTGCGCGACCGGGACCGGATCAACGCGGAGCTGAAGGCGGTCATCGACGCCCCGACCGAGAAGCCGTGGGGTCTGCTGATCGAGCGCGTCGAGGTGAAGGACGTGTCGCTGCCGGAGGGGATGAAGCGGTCCATGTCCCGGCAGGCCGAGGCCGAGCGGGAGCGCCGCGCCCGGGTGATCGCCGCCGACGGCGAGTTCCAGGCGTCCCGCCGGTTGGCCGACGCGTCCCGGGCGATGGCGGGCACGCCGGGGGCGTACCAGCTGCGGCTGCTGCAGACGGTGGTGGACGTGGCGGCGGAGAAGAACAGCACCCTGGTCATGCCCTTCCCGGTCGAGCTGCTGCGCTTCTTCGACGTGGTCGCCCGCCGGTCCGGTGCGGCGGCGGTGGGGCACGAGCCGGCCGCGGCGCCGGGGGCCGGCCCGTCCGGTACGCCCGAGCGGGAGCCCGCCGCGGCGCCGGGGGCCGAACGCGCCGACGGCCACCGTGGCGGCCCACCGGCCCGATGACCGGTCATCGGGCGCATCAGCCTGCCCAGTCCTGGCACCTAGTGTCCTAGGATGCGCTACGGGTTGTGTCGGGCGACACCAACCGCACGGTCGTGCACCGGCCCCGATCCCCACGAGAGGCCGTCCGGCGGGGAAGTGACACCGGCGTGGCGTCACGTGCCGCGCCGCCGGCCGAAACGGTCACGGACCCGGCGAGGTTGATCCGACGTTGACGACCGCTGCCGTGGGCCGCCGGGTACGCGTACCCCGGTGTCGGTCCGCGTCCCCGTGGAAGGTCCGATGGTTCTCATCTCCGCCCGCGCGCCCGACACCGCGGTCCGCCGGCTGACGGCCACCCTGTACGGCTACGCGTTCCTGTCCGACCTCGTCCTGCTCTATCCGCTGTACGCACTGCTGTTCAGCGACACCGGGCTGTCGGTGTGGCAGATCTCCTCCCTGTTCGCCGTCTGGTCGGTGGCCGGTTTTCTGCTGGAGGTCCCGTCGGGGGCGTGGGCGGACGCCGTCTCGCGCCGGCTGCTGCTGTGCATCGCGCCGCTGTGCGCCGGCGCGGGGTTCGCGCTGTGGGTGCTGCTGCCGTCGTATCCGGCGTTCGCGGCCGGCTTCGTGCTCTGGGGTGCGGGCGGGGCACTGCGCACCGGGGCCCTGGAGGCGCTCGTGTTCACCGAGCTGGACCGCGGGGGCGCGGCCGGCCGGTACGCCCGGATCATCGGCCGCGCCCGTACCGCCGAGGTGCTGGCGGTCATGGCGTCGATCGCGCTGGCGGGGCCGGTGTTCGCCTGGGGCGGGTACCCGGCCGTGGGGGCGGCCAGCGTGCTGGCGTGCCTTCTCGCCGCCGCCGTGGCCACCGGCTTCCCCGAGCACCGCGCGGCCGACGTGCCCGTCGGGCCCGCGGCGTGTGCCGCGCCCGGGAGGCAGGGGTGGTGGGGCTGCCTGCGGTCCGCCCTGGCCGAGGTCCGGGCCGATGCCCGCGTACGCGGGGCGGTGCTGCTGGTGGCGGTCGTGACCGCGGTGTGGGGCGCGGTCGACGAGTACGTGCCGTTGCTGGCCAGGGAGTCCGGGGTGGCGGAGTCCACGGTGCCGCTGCTGGTGCTGCTGGTCTGGTCCGGGGTGACCGTCGGCGGGCTGCTCGCCCCGGTGGGGGAGCGGTGGGGCCGGCGTGGCCTCGCCGGGCTGCTGGCGCTGGCCGCGTCGGCGCTGGCCGTCGGCGCGGGCGTCGGCCGGCCGGCGGGGTTCGTGCTGATCGCCGTGGCGTTCGCGGCGTTCCAGCTGGCGACCGTGCTGACCGGCGCCCGGTTGCAGGCGAGCATCACCGGGCCGGGTCGGGCCACGGTCACCTCGCTGGCGGGGATGGGCACCGACCTGACGATCGTGGGGGTGTACGGCGCGTACGGGCTGCTGGCCACGGCGGCCGGCAACCGCACCGCGTTCGTCTGGGCCGCCGTGCCGTACCTGGTGGTGGCGGCGCTGGTCGCCGCCGGCCGGCGGGCCCGGGGTTGACGTGCCGTCGGTGCGGCTCGCCGCCGTCGGGGCTCACTGCGGCTGCGCGTCCAGGTAGACCCACCGCCCGTCCTCCCGGACGAAGCGGCTGTGTTCGGTGAGCGTCCCGGGCCGGCCGCCCTGCCGGTAGTGGGCCCGGAACGCGACGGAGCCGGCGGTGTCGAACAGCCCACCGCGGTCGGTGCCGAGGATCTCCAGCCGGGTCCAGCGCTGGCCGGGGTCGAGGCGCAGCCGTGCCGGGCGGGTGCCGGAGTGCCAGCTGCGCAGCAGGTACGCGGCGTCGCCGACGGCGAACGCGCTGAACCGCGACCGCATGAGCGCCTCCGCCGTGGCGGCGTCGGCCTCGCCGCGGTGCAGCCGGCCGCAGCACTGCGGGTACGGCTGGCCGGCCCCGCACGGGCAGGGGCGGGTGGCCGGGTCCGCGTCGGCGCGGCTCTGTCGTTTCGCCATCCCTGCATCCTGCCGGGTGGCCGGTCCCGGGTACGCCGAAGGGCCCGGCCCCGTGGTGGTGGGGTCGGGCCCTTCGTGGTGCTGCCGCCTCGGGCGTCGCCACGTGCCCGCGCTGGTGGTCAGGAGGTGGCGCTGTAGCCGCGGGTGGCGATCCAGTCGGCGAGGTTGTCGATGCTCATCTGGTAGGAGGCCTGGTCGGGGTTGGCGGAGTCGGCGATGGTGACGGTGTGGCCGTTGTCGTGGT
>NZ_JBDPMC010000220.1:0-1069 GCF_039871625.1 Micromonospora sp. B11E3
TGTAAGGTGCCAAAACTTAATTTCGGCGGCTGACCTGGGACTTCAAAGATCGGTTCAGGCGGCCCGATGGTACTCGTTGATGATTCCTCCCAGCCGTCGTCGGCGCCGGACGGCGCCGATGATCGGCACTACCACCTCTGGGTCATGGTTGGGTGGTAGCTGCCCGCGCCCTTGGTGTGGCCGGTGATCGTTGAAGTGTCGGACGTACTCGGTGAGGATCGTTCTGGCGTGCCGCTCGCCGTAGATCAGAAGGTGGTCGGCGCATTCCTCGCGCATGCTGCGGCCCCAGCGTTCGATGAAGCAGTTGGCCTGGGGCGTGCGAGGCGGCGTCTTCACGACCTGCACGCCCTCTGCGGCCAGGACGGCGTCGAAGGTCTCGCCGTACTTGGTGTCCCGGTCGCGGATCAGGAACTGGAACGCGCTGGTTCGTTCTCCGAGGTCCATGAGCATGTCGCGGGCCTGTTGGGTCACCCAGGCCTGGGTCGGGTGCTCGGTCACGCCGAGGATGTGGACTCGGCGGGTGGCGATCTCCATCACGACCAGCACGTAGAGCCGGCGCAGCGTAATCGTGTCGAGATGGAAGAAGTCGGTGGCCAGTAGCCCTGCCGCCTGGGTACGCAGGAACGTCCGCCACGAGGTATCGACCCCGCGTGGCGCGGGGCCGATCCGTCGGCCGGCGAGGATCCGTCGGATGGTGCCCAGTCCGACGCGGTGGCCGAGCCCGAGCAGTTCGCCCTGGAGGCGTTTGTGGCCCCATCGCGGGTTCTCGGCGGCCATCCGGTAGATCAACTCCCGGATCTCGGGGTTGACCGGCGGGCGGCCACCACGGCTGGGGTAGGTCCAGCGACATCGCACCAGCCGTCGGTGCCAGGCCAGCAGGGTCGCCGGGGTCACGATCCGGTGGGCGCGGACCGGACGGGGTAGGAACCGGGCGAGCGCGGACAGGATTGCCCGGTCTGGACAGGACAGCCGTGGTCGGCTGTGGACCTGGCGGCGGAGCACCGCGACCTCGTGGCGCAGCGCCAGCAGCTCCGCGAGCAGGGCACTGTCACTGCGGGCCGCGACGAAA
>NZ_JBDPMC010000221.1:0-1064 GCF_039871625.1 Micromonospora sp. B11E3
AACCAACTGGCCAAAGCCCGACGGCGTGGTGACCGCCCACTGGCGCGAGCACTGCGACAGCGGATGGTCAGCCTGCCCAGCGCCGACCCGGACGACCCGGGATACCGGCGGTTGCGGTATTGCAGGTACGCAGATGACCATCTGCTCGGGTTCACCGGCCCGAAGGCCGAAGCCGAGGAGATCAAACAGCGCCTGGCCGAGTTCCTGCGCGACGACCTCAAACTCGAACTGTCCCAGGACAAGACGCTGATCACCCACGCCCGCACAGGCGCGGCCCGCTTCCTCGGCTACGAGATCACCGTCCAGCACAACGACACGAAGAAGACCGGCCGTTACCGACGTATCAACGGTCAGGTCGCGCTACGTGTCCCCCTGGACGTGATCAAGGCCAAGTCCGCCCCCTACCTGCACCGCGGCAAACCCGCCAAGCAGAAGGCCCTGACCAACGGCAGCGACCACACCATCGTCGCCACCTACGGGGCCATCTACCGGGGCATCGTCCAGTACTACCTGCTCGCCGGGGACGTCTACCGGCTTCACCGGCTGCGCTGGGTCATGGAGACCTCCATGCTCAAGACCCTGGCAGGCAAGCACCGCTCGACGGTGTCGAAGATGGCGGCCAAACACAAGGCCAAGATCCAGACACCGTACGGGCCGCGCACCTGCTTCGAGGCACGCATCGAACGCGACGGCAGGAAGCCACTGGTCGCACGGTCCGGTGAGACACCACTCCACCGGCAGAAAACGGCGACGGTCACCGACCGTCAACCGATCCGGGTCGACTATCCGCACAAGGAACTCGTCACACGGCTCCTCGCGGACGTCTGCGAGGTCTGCCAGCAGCCGGGCGAGGTGGAAGTCCACCACGTCCGCAAGCTCACCGACCTCGGCAAACCCGGACCGCTGCAGCCCCACTGGGCCGAGGCCATGGCCAACAGGCGCCGCAAGACCCTGGTGGTCTGCGCCTCCTGCCACAGCCTCACCCACACCGGGCAACCAGCCACACCGCTCACGCAGTAAGTCACTGGAGAGCCGGACGATCGGGAAACCATCAAATCCGGTTC
>NZ_JBDPMC010000222.1:0-1016 GCF_039871625.1 Micromonospora sp. B11E3
CCGAGCAGGTCTTCGAGGACGGATACCAACGGTCGGCCACGATCAGCCGACCCCCGTTCCATCCGGTCTTGTAGGTGAGTTGTCGGCGTAGTTCGGCGAACCCGGCGTCGGCGATGTGCCGGGCCAGACGCCGGTTGGTCAGCATCCCGGACACATTCAGGTCCTCGACCACGATCGTGCCGTGCTCACGGGCCAGCCGTGTGGTGAGCTTGTGCAGCCCATCGCGGCGCAGGTTCGCCACCCGGGCGTACCGCCAGCGAGTCGGGCCTGCGCTCGTTGCCACCGCTTCGACGGCCGTGCTCCGGCGCGCCGGTCCGGGCCTGCCGTGCGGGACAGGCCACGGCCCAGCCGGCGCAGGACGCGCTGCGCGCCGTGCAGGTGACGCGGGTTGGGTACAAGCTCACCGGTGGACAACACGGCGAGATGGATGATCCCGACGTCAACGCCAACCACTGACCCGGGCTGGGCGGGTTGCCGGTCGGTCCGGTCGATCTGCACGGTGAACGCCACGTGCCACCGTCCGCCGTCACGCCGCACGGTCGCGGACATGATCCGGGCGGTGCCGGCCTCCACGCGGCGGGCGAGTTTACGAGCCGACTCGTGCAGCTTCAGACGACCGAGCCGCGGCAACACAACATGCTTACGGTCCGGTGCGACACGGATGGCACCGGTGGTGAACCGCACCGACGGTGTCGTCCGGCGACGGGACTTGAACCGCGGGAAACCGACCGGTCGTCCAGCCCGCTTCCCGGTCCGGGAATCGGCCCAGTTCTTCAACCCGCGGGCGAGGGCGTCCAGACCGGTGTTGAACGCTTCCTTCGAGCATTCCGTCCACCACGGTGCCACGTCGGCTTTCGCCGTGTTCCACGCCCGGCGCAGCGCCGGAAGCGACCACGACACCGTCGGGGTCAGCTGGTCATCGGGCACACCGTAGGTGCGCTCGGCGGCCCGCTGGTCCATGACCGCCTTCACCCGGGCAAGCGCCCAGTTGTAGGCGACACGAGCCGCTCCCGCAT
>NZ_JBDPMC010000223.1:0-1009 GCF_039871625.1 Micromonospora sp. B11E3
CCTGAGTGGATCTTTCTGGCTAGGCACCCGAAAGATCAGCAGAAGTCGTGCTCGCCTGCTATCCAGCCCTCAACATCAGCGTTTTCATTACATAACCGGACAATACGAAACAACGCCGGGGCCCTGAGGTGAGCTCCAACTCGATTTCTGGCACGGTGGCAGCAGCGCGGTGAACATTGAAGAAATCCGCTTTGAATAGGACTCGTGCTGCCATGGCCAAGACAAGAGGCCTCTACCTCACTGGAATCGGCGTCGTGGTACTGGCCGTCGTCCTCGGCCTGGTCGCAGCCCTCTCGCCTCGTGCCCAGGCCAGTACGACGGTAGTTACGGCTACGCAGCTCACGACAACGACGGGCCGGACGGGTCAGGGGCAGCCGGTGACCAACCTGGCCGAGGCCGACCTCACCGGCACCACCGATGGCTGGAACCGCTACGTCGAGTTCATCGGCCGCTACTCCGGATACCTCACCTTCGTCGCGCCGCCCGACGTGTCGCCCAGGGAGGTGACCGCGGTCGACGTACGGGTCAACTACCGCGGTCCGGGCCCCGAGACCCAGACCTGGACGTTCGCACTGTTCGATTGGGCGGCGAGGGGCTGGGGGGGCGTGGGCACCAACGCCGACGCTCCACACTGGGGCCCGTGGACGTCGCTCGCCTGGCCCGCGTCCGCGCCCTACGCCCGGTACCTGTCACCCACCGGCGAGCTGCGGCTACAAATCACCTCCAACAACCGCCGTGATGCAGCCGACCTCGACTATGTCGCCATCTCGCTGACCTCGACTCCCGGGCAGCCGGCACCATCGGGCGGGGCCAGCTCCCCGTCCGCGTCAACTCCGCCACCCCCATCGACCCAGCCGCACGTACCCACGTCACCTCCCGCTACGACGCCAACGACCGCTCCGCCATCCCCGTCTACCGGCCCCACGGGCACGACGGGCCCGGTACGGTGCCCCGACTGCTGGCGTCCGCCGCTACGGGTCAGCTGGAACTGGGTCATCGCGGGCGTGCC
>NZ_JBDPMC010000224.1:0-989 GCF_039871625.1 Micromonospora sp. B11E3
AGAGCGACCGGCAATAGGTGTCATCTGAGTCTGCGAGTGGTGGGTCGGGCGTCCCAGCGGTAGAGGGTTCGGGCTCGAGTGATGAGCTGACGGATGGTGACGATGGCGGCGGCCAGGTACAGATAGAAGTCGATGATCTCGGCCTTGCGGTCGGTGCAGCGGCGGATCTTGCCGAACCCGTTCATCCACGAATTCGTTCTCTCAACCACCCAGCGCTTGCCTACCTGGATCGGGGCGGGCACGCCCTTGCGGGCGATCTCGGCGTCGAAGCCGATCTCTTCGAGCAGATCACGGGTTCGGTTGTTGTCATAGCCTCGGTCCAGATGCGCGGTGACCTGTTCAGGCCAGTAGTGGCGCAGTTGGGCGCTGCACGCTTCGAAGGTGTCGCGCAGCAGCGGCGAGTCGTGCCGATTGGCGGTGGCACCGGTGATCCCGAGCGGGATGCCGTAGCCGTCCACGCCGGTCGAGCGTTTCATGCCGCCCTTGCCGCGGTCGACCGGGGATCGGCCGGCCCGGTCTCCGCCGCACGGTGCCTTCGTGATCGCGCCGTCGGCGCTGACATCGGTCAGGTCCAGGCCGATCATGCGGTCGTAGGCGTCCAGGGCCAGTTCGTGAAGCTGCTCGCCCAGGCCGGCTTCGGCCCACACCCATAGGCGCCGACGGATCGTGCGGTCCGAGCATCGCTCGGTGGCCACGCGTTCGTAGCCGGAACCGTGCACGAGAGCGGCGATGACGTGCTCGAACACGACACGGTTCGGGATCTGTCGCCGGTGACAGCCCAACGGATGCTCCGGGTCGAACCCGGGTTGTTCAGGACACAGCGCGGCGAACTGGACCCAGATCGGTTCGAGCACCGATGATGGCAAGGCAGGCACGGGACTCCCGTCGATCACTGAGCGTAGAGAACTCCGATGATCGATGTCCCGTGCCTGTTTGCTACTCCGGGTACCTACCTGTCCGGATCCTGGGTGCCTATTGCCGGTCGCTCT
>NZ_JBDPMC010000225.1:0-977 GCF_039871625.1 Micromonospora sp. B11E3
GATGCGGCACACCTTCGAGCGCTACCTGCGGGCTCCCGAACATCCGCAGCAGGCGACCTTCCTGGAGCTCTTCTTCGACCTAGCGTACATCTTCGCGTTCACCCGCATCTCCCAGCGCCTGGTCGACAACCTCGACCTGATCAACGCCGCGCAGACGCTGGTGCTGCTACTCGCGATCTTCTGGGTCTGGACCTTCACGGCGTGGTCGACCAACTTCTTCAACCCGGAGCGGGTCCAGATTCAACTCCTCGTCATCGCGAGCATGTTCGGCACCGTCGTGCTGACGATCGCGGTGCCCGGCGCGTTCGAAGCGCGGGGCCTGCTGTTCGCCGGCACCTACCTGCTCATCCACATCGCCCGCTCGCTCACCCTGCGGTACCTGCTGCGCGGCCACGAACTGCAGCACGTCCCCTACCTCGTGCTCTCCTGGTTCGGCCTCTCCGCCGCACCCTGGATCCTCGGCGCGTTCGCGCCAAGCCCGGTCCGCCTGGCGCTGTGGGCGCTGGCGATCGCCATCGACTACCTGGGCGGGATCCTGCTCTGGCCGACGCCGAAACTGGGCCGGATGCGGGAGTCGCAGTGGGCGTTCGCCCCGGAACATCTGGCCGAGCGGTACCGGCAGTTCTTCAACATCTCACTCGGCGAAACGATCCTGATCCTCGGTGCCACCTCCATCGCCGACAAGGCGACGTTTCTCCGGGCCGCCGCCCTGATAGTCGCCTTCGCCACCGCGGCGCTGATCTGGCGGATCTACTTCTACCAGGCGGCGCACACGCTGACCGACACCCTCAAATCGGCGAACCAACCGAACCGGCTCGGCCGGGCGGCGGCGAACGCCCACCTGGTGATGGTGGCCGGAGTCATCATCACCTCGGTCAGCTACCGGGCCTTCATCGACCAGCCGAACGGGCACACGCCAATCTCGTGGCTCCTGGTCATCCTCGGCGGACCGGCACTGTTCCTCGCCGGCCGCGCCC
>NZ_JBDPMC010000226.1:0-975 GCF_039871625.1 Micromonospora sp. B11E3
TGCGCGACGCGCCCAACTGCCGGTCGGACCATACGCCGCTGGTGACGAGTTGGGCGAGCACGGCGGAGTCGATGACGCTGCCTTCGGCCAGGTTGTCCCAGATCACCACCCCGACCTGTTCCGCCAGTACAGCCGTGATCGACTTTCGTAGTTCCTCATCTGAGTAGGCCCAGGTCATGACGCGCTGGCCGTAGAGCATGCCCGGCCCGGCCGTCAGGATCGTCTTCCCTGATGACGGCATGGTGGCGTCGATCAGGGCGAACGGGGTCAGCGAGCGGGTGAAGTGCCGCAGGATCGGCGTGGCCAACAGCGCCACGTAGTTGGCCCGGTCCGCGGCGCTGGCCCACGGGAAATCCCGCAGGAAGCGGCCCAGCAGGAAATGCCGCGCTTCGGCTACCTGCTCCGGGGTGGGTTCGTCCGGCACGGGTGGCAGTGCGACCTTGGACGCCAGGTAGAGGCCGGTTGCCGGGTCGTAGCCGGGTTGCTGCAACAGGGTGCCGTCGCGGCGCAGCACCGGGGCACCGATGATCCCGCGCAGCGGCGGCACGCCCGGCCACGTTTTGCCGGCCAGCACCGACGACAGGATGTCCCGAGGTGGGGTCACCTCCTCCTCGTACATTTCCGGGTCGCCGGTGTCGCTCTTGCGCGCTTTGACGCGGTAGACGTAGGCGTGCTGCGCCAGCAACCCGGCCAGCCCGGCCGGGTTGATCGTGCTGGCCGCGACGGGCAGCGGCGAATCTTCGTCGGCCGCCGTGGTGAGCCCGCCGGAGACGGCTTCCATGTGGACCAGCGACCCGGCCGAGACGTACGTGTCGGGCAGTAGCCCGCCGACCAACGCCGACTTGAGCACGCGGATGGTTTCGGGGCCGGTGCCGATCTGTAGCCGCTCGGTCATGCTGCTGCCCTTCCCAGGTTGGCCAGGTGGCGCGGGTTGCGCGCCCCGGTGCGGAGGCCGGATGCGATCGTGCGGGCGAT
>NZ_JBDPMC010000227.1:0-965 GCF_039871625.1 Micromonospora sp. B11E3
GGATCGTCGCCAAACTCGCCGGACAGACCACCTTCGTCGTCCTACACCGCCGCTGGTGCGTCGAGCGCACCTTCTCGTGGATCAACCGGTGCCGACGTACCGTCCGTGACTACGAACGGCTACCCAAACACCACGCCGCGATGGTCCAGTGGGCCATGGTCATCGTCATGGCCCGCCGCCTCGCCCGCTACCAACACACCTGAAACCCTTATTTACCAGGCTCTGAGGGTGTCGGTCGTAGATCTCGGACATGGCGGCCAGGATCTGCGTGAACTCTGGCGGCGTCGCACCGGACCAGGTGCCCTTGTGCCCGCGCGGGCAGAACGAGCAGAAGCTGGTGCAGCCTCGCGAGATTTCCAGCTGCGCGACGCCCTGGTGCGAGAACGTGGCATCGAGCAGATCCAGTTCCGGAAGTGTGTCCGTCTGCACGCGGTTGGCGATCGTCGCGGTCCGCCGATGGCGGCTTACCCGCAACAGGGCGTTTCCCTTCGTTTCGGTCCCTCCCGCATAGCCGATGCCGCGGATGTCGGGCAGCGTGAGGTCGCCGTGCCAGTAGCTGATCGCGTCCTGCATGGTCGGCTCGCCGGCGCCACGTGCGACGAGAAGCTGCGGATAACGGTCTAGCAGCAGGCGCTCGTTGCGGGCGGTGAGGCTTCCACCGGCCAGGACCAGTGGCGGCGTGTCGAGACCGAACACCTCGTCTAGCAGGCGGGTCATCAGGTCGTGTTGCCCGAACGTCGCCGACACGCCGAGAATGTCTGGCTGGTTCTGCGTGATTTCGGCGAGGACGTTATCGAGGCTGACACCGAGCTGCATGTCCAGCAGCCGAACCTGGCCACTTAGAGGTCGCGCAGATAGGTCAAGATCATGGGCGTCGGGTGGGACGGTTGTCCCAGCGGTAGAGGGTCCATGCCTGCCGGATCAGGCTACGTAGAGTGATGATCGCGTCGGCGAGGTCGAAGAAC
>NZ_JBDPMC010000228.1:0-935 GCF_039871625.1 Micromonospora sp. B11E3
TGCAAGGGAAAGACGCAGAACCCCGGTATGAAGTGGTCCTCTCACAGATCAACTTCAGTAGGGGTCCTGCGTCGCCATGAGTGTCACATACACCGCCGAGCTGTCCGTGCGCGAGGAGACCGTGTTGTTCCTGTCCGGGCTCCTGCATGGGCAACGGCAGCGGCTCGGGACCCGTTCCGGGACGCGGTCGCTGAGCTGCTTCAAGCAGGCGATCCTGGTGATCCGCTGGTTCCTCGACGGCACTCGGGTCAAGCAGTTGGCCATCGACAACCAGGTCAGCTCGTCGACCGGCTACGCCTACCTGCACGAGGGCATCCGGGTCCTCGCCGCGCACGCGCCGGGCCTGGAATCGGCGCTGTTGGCGGCGAAGATGGCCGGCTACGCCCACGTGAACATCGACGGGACCCTGATCGAGACCGACCGGTGCCGCACACCGGGACCGACGCCGGGAGTGGACCTGTGGTGGTCCGGCAAACACGACAACCACGGCGGCAACGTGCAAGTCATCACCGCCCCGGACGGGTGGCCGCTGTGGACCTCACCAGTGCGTCCCGGCCGGGAACACGACACGACCGCCCTACGCGAACACGGCATCCTGCCCCTGCTGACCACCTGGACCAACGACCAGCGGCGGGTACTCGGCGACCTCGGCTACGAAGGCGAAGCCGACACGATCACGACCGCGTTCAAGAAGCCGCGCAACGGCACCTGCACCGACGTGCAGCAGCAGTTCAACAAGGCCCACAACGGCGTCCGCGCCATCGGCGAACGCGGGAACTCCCTGCTCAAGACCACCTTCAAAGCGCTGCGCAACGTCAGCCTGTGCCCGTGGAACATCGGCAGGATCACCGCGGCGGCCCTCGTACTCCTGCACATCGAGCACAACCGCACAACCTGATCACCCAACGCCACGACCCGTTACGCGGAAAGGCTCA
>NZ_JBDPMC010000229.1:0-921 GCF_039871625.1 Micromonospora sp. B11E3
GCGGCCGCCGCCGGCGTCGCCGCCACCGGCGCCGGCCTCGCCGCCGCACCCACGCCCGCGCTCGCCGCACCAGCCGGCTTCCCCAACTACCAATACGTCCGCGACGCCTTCACCGGACCACTGCGCTACAACCCCACCGGCGAATTCATCTTCCCCTGCGTCCGCGGCGTCTACGACAAACTCGACACCTACCTCGGCCGCTACTACCTCTACTACGCCCCCCACGACGCACCCGGCGGAATCTGCCTCGCCTACGCCGACCGACTCGAAGGCCCCTACACCGAATACCCCAACAACCCCATCATCGACCGCTACCTACCCACCACCACCGTCAGCCACGTGTCCTCACCACACGTCATCTGGGACGCCCCCACCCAACAGTTCTACCTCTACTTCCACGGCGAGAACTACACCACCCGCGTCGCCCGATCCACCGACGGCATCCACTTCACCGACGAAACACCCATCCTCTCCACCAGACTCGTGCCCAACACCACCGAAACCTCCTACGCACGAGTCTTCGAACACTCCGTAGCCGGCAAGAACAACCGCTACGTCATGGTGTTCATGGGCCTGCACACCATCGGACCCGGCGCCCGAAAGATCTTCTGGGGCTGGTCACCCAACGGCTGGAGCGGCTGGCAGTTCGACCCGAACCCCCTCGTCTCACCCTCCGGCGACGGACTCACCGACATCTCCGGAGCACACCTGCTGAAACGCAACGGCACCGCATACCTCGCCTACCACGGCAACAGCGGCAACATGTACCTCACCGAAATCGGCAACAACTTCGACCGCGAAGTCCACCTCGGAGTGTTCCACCGACCAATCGCATCAGACAACGGCCGCGTCGCAGCCCCAGCATTCGGCACCGACGGCGGCGTCCAATACATGCTCTACGAAGCCGGACCCCGCCTCGAC